>JAATFJ010000098.1 GCA_015655255.1 Actinomycetales bacterium
GGTCACGCCCGCGAGGTGACCGAGGAAGGTATCTGCGGCGTCGACGGTGATGAGGCGCACGCCCGTGGAGGCGACGTAGTCCCGCTCCACCTGCTCACGTTCTCCCTTGCGCAGCAGGCCGTGGTCGACGAAGACGGCCGTCAGCTGGTCGCCGATCGCGCGGTGCACGAGGGCCGTGGAGACGGCGGAGTCGACACCGCCGGAGAGGGCGGAGATGACGCGCGCGGAGCCGACCTGCGCGCGGATGCGCGCGACCTGCTCCTCGATGACGCTGCCGCTGTTCCAGTCGTCGGGAAGCCCCGCAGCCTTATGCAGGAAGTTCTCGATGACCTCCTGGCCGTGATCGGAGTGCTTGACCTCGGGGTGCCACTGCACACCGTAGAAGCACTTCTCGGCACTTCCGAAGGCCGCCACGGGCGTCGCCGTCGTGGAGGCGAGCACCTCGAAGCCCTCGGGAGCGCGGGAGACCTGGTCGCCGTGGCTCATCCACACGTTCTGCTCCGCCGGCTGCCCGCCGAGGAGCACGCCGCCGTTGCCCGTGAGCGCCGCATCGGTCGCGCCATATTCGCGCAGGCCGGTGTTGGCGACCTCGCCGCCGAGAGCGCGCGCCATGACCTGGAAGCCGTAGCAGATACCCAGGGTGGGGATGCCGAGCGAGAAGATCGCGGGATCGAGGTCGGGGGCGCCCTCTTCGTACACAGAGGAGGGACCGCCGGAGAGAATGAGGGCGACGGGATTCTTCGCGGTGATCTCCGCGGCGGTCGCCGTGTGCGGGACGATCTCGCTGTAGACGCCGGCCTCGCGCACCCGCCGAGCGATGAGCTGCGCGTACTGCGCGCCAAAGTCGACGACGAGAACCGGTCGCTGGGCGGTGTCTGCGCTCATCGCGCGGCCTCCTGGGGGTGTTCTGCTGAGGGATCTGTGTTCTCCTCGTCCGCACGGGCGGCGAGGTAATTCTTGACCTGACGCTCGATGCGCGCCTCGAGGAAGAAGGAGAGCAGCAGCACGACGCCTCCGAGGGCCAGGAGGAGGAAGCGGGGGAAGCGCCACCGCATGAGACTCCACACCCGGAAGCAGGCGAAGAGGTAGACGACGTAGAACCAGCCGTGCGCGATGAGGATGAGCGTGGACACGTTCGTCCCGTCCCCGACGGAGACGTATTCGCCATCGATGCCCGGCACCATCTCCGCGAACCAGAGAAAGCCGCCGGATCCGCCGGAGAAGAGTTCCAGTCGAAGGGGGGTGTATTTGAACACCATTTCCGCGACGAGGAGGAGCAGCATGACGCCCGTGATGAAGGACGCCACCTTGTAGAACTTCAGCGCCGAGCGGATCGCAGGAAAGGAAGCGACTTTCGGTTCGGGCATGATGTCCAGTCTAGCCGGGGGAACGGAGCGGTCCGCGTCGAAGATCTGGTCTGGTCCGATTGACCAGACCATGAGAGGACGAGGTTATGAGCCTTATCGTGAACGTGCAGGACGCGAAGCCCCGGCTCTCCGAATTTCTCCGCAGGGTGGGAGACGGCGGGTGGGAGACGGCGAGGAGGCCATCATCGCGCGCCCGGGCACGCCGATCGCCCGCATCTGGGCAGTCGCACCACGGACACGCTCTTCCGAGGCGCCTCTTCTCCCGGGGATCCCCCCGATGGCCGTCGATGCTCTTTTCTCGGAGCTCGCCGAGGTCGACATCATCGATGGGGAGGAAGGGCGCAGCGCCGATCCGTTGCGGCAGGTCGAGGCTCCCTAGTGTCCCGCAACTCCTCGCCCACGCACAGACAGAGGGACTTGTGCGGTCTGGGAGTAGGAGGTGGGGTCGGGCGCGCGGCCCGACCCCACGAGCCTCAGCGTTCTCCGGCAGGGCGGCGGCGCTCCCGATGCCGTTGACGATAGGTAACCTCCTCGTCATGTTCCGCTCAGTCGGCGGTGCGCTCCTCGAACTCCTCCACCTCGCGCTCCCAGGCGTCCCTTGCAAGGCGGTACCAGAGGTAGAAGGCGAAGCCCGCGAAGACAGCCCATTCCGCCGCGTAGAAGATGTTGAGCCAGTTGAC
>JAATFJ010000371.1 GCA_015655255.1 Actinomycetales bacterium
CCGTGGCAGCCGCTGGGACTGGATGGTAACCAGTACGCGCCTCTGGACGCGTTCCGATCGCTCGCACGCGGAAGCAGCGCTGAGGTACTAGTGTATTCGCCGGGGTACGCGGCCCTCGTGCGTGCGCCCCGGCAGGTGCTAACCATTCACGACCTCATCCAGCTGAGATCTCCCTGGCCGGGCAGGGCGAAGTTCCTCGCCTACTACGAGGGACCCGTCCGCCATGTGGTGCGTAAGGCGGGGGTCGTGCTGACCGTCTCGGAGACATCCGCGCGGGACATCCGCGAGTGGCTGCGGGATGACTCGGTGCGGATCGTGAATGCGGGCAACGGATGCTCCGCGGCGTTCACGGCGGAGGGGCCGGCCGAGACGGGTCCGGATCCTCATGTCTTGTTCGTAGGCAATACGAAAAAGCACAAGAACTTCGACGTGGTCCTGCGCGCGCTCGCTCTGGCCCCGGGGATCGTGCTCCGAGCGATCCTCCCGGCTCGCGAGTTGTCGAGTGCGCAGCGACGGGCCGAGGAACTCGGTGTCGCGGGGCGCGTCCACTGGCTCTCCGACATCGACGACACGAGGCTGGCGGCGCTGTATCGCGGGTCCGTGGCGACGGTGATGCCCTCCGTCCTGGAGGGATTCGGACTTCCCGCGCTGGAATCGATCGCCTGCGGTACTCCTGTGCTCTTCTGGCGAGGCTGTGAAGCGGTCGGGGAGATCGTCGGTGACCGGGGGCGGGCCTTGGCGACGTGGGGCGAAGCCGAGGAATGGGCGGTGGCGTTGAGGAAGTCCGCCGAGTCTCCGCGACGCGTGGAACCGCCCCTGGTCGCAGACGCGTGGGAGAGGACGGCCGGTATCGTGTCAGACGTCCTCGAACGGGAGCTCGCCTGACCTCGGGTGCGTGCGCTGCGGTCGACGACCCGGAAGCCGTTCGATGAACGCGGCGAGGGAGTCCGCTTTCAGGTCCCAGGCCTCGGAAGCGGCGCGGAGCATCCCCTCCACGTTCGGCGAGATGTGGCTCATCGCCCGACGGAGTGCGTTGTCTCCGTCCGTGGCGTTCGTGAATGTGTGGAGTCCGGCCTCCGTGTCCTCGTGGAGGACGGGTGTCTCACGGGCGACGACGGCGAGCCCGGCGGCGAAGTACTCGTAGAGCTTCATCGGGCTCCTCCCCGCGTTGAGCGGATCCTCGGACAACGGGAGCAGGCCGACACGGGCGTCGTGGAGGAGCGCGGGCAAGGAGTCGTAGGGAATAGGACCGGGGAGTTCGATGTTCGGCGGGAGATCTGCCGGGGGAACGGTCACAGGGCCGGCGATGACGAACCGGGCGCCGGGGTGCTGCTGCGCCCAGGAGCGCACTTGCTGCCAGTCGAATCGGCCGTCGATCGCGCCGACGTACACACAGAGGTCGGAGCGCGGCGCCGTGCGGTTCTGCGCGGGGGAGAAACGTGCAGCGTCCACGCCGTTCCCGAGGACCAGGGCGGGGACCTCGAGAGGCCCGAGCCGGCGCAGCACCTCATCGGACGTGGCGACGACTCCGTCCGCAGAAGCGACCACAGTGCGTTGCAACCGTGCCTTGGGGCCGGATGGGTAGAGGTCGGTGGGTCGGTAGACGAGTCGTCGCGAGAGCGTCGGTACCGTGTCGTCCCACAGAAGAGGCTGATCGATCAGGATCGCATCGAATACGGGATCGAAGCCGTACTTCTTGAGTTCGCGAGCGACACGGAAGCGACCGTAGGGGGTCGGTGCGATGGTGCGGGGGACCAGATGAATCACACCGTCCTCGTCGCAGTGCGGGCCCACGGGAACCGTCGCGGCCTGGGCGCGATCAACGCGTCCGGTCAGCAGATGAGCTTTCGATATCGGAGTCGAGAGGTGCACCACGTCGGCACCGCGCCGAGCGAATTCGCGTGCGTAGTGGTGGCTGCCCACGCGGAACGCGCCGAAGGCGTGGGTGTGGGCGAGGAACAGGATGCGCGGAGGAGGACCCGCGCTCTGCGGGGCGCCCGTTGAATCCTCCTTCATCCCCGTGACGCCCGGATGAACGCGCGCACTTCATCGGCCATTTCATCGAGCCCTCGCTCGGCTGCGTGGACGCAACGGGCGACTTCGTCCGTGCGCGTCGACTGGCGCCGGAGGAACTCCTGCATTCCCTCGCTCGAGGTCGTCGCCGCGTCGGCGGACATCGCATGCAGACCGACGGTGGCGAAAGAAGCGGCGATCTTGGGAGTCGGGTGGGGGACGAGTTCGACCGGGATGGCTCCAGAAAGGGCGGCGAGCACGAGAACGTGCATCCGGTCGCTGAGGACGAGCCGTGCCCGCGCATAGCGTGCGCGGAGCAGCGCTTCCTGCGCCACGGCGTCGGTGCCGTTCCACGGTTCGAAGACGCCGCCCAGGTCTTCGGCGAGCGCCTGCGAGCGGGTCTCATCCTCGCGCACCTGGACGACGGTGCGTATGCGCAGCGTTTCGGCGGCAGCGAAGCCGCGCACGGCGGCGATCCATTCCGCGGGGGGATAGGGTCGGGTGCCCCTCAGGCTGACGATGAGCTCGTCTCGTTCCGCGGGCGTGCTGCCTAGTTCCGCACCGGCGGCGAAACCGAGATCGGGGACGACCCGACCGCAGCGGATCGTCTCCGCGCTTCGCCCGTCGCGCCACAATGCGAACTGGGAGCAGCGCGCAGCGAGAGCGTGCAACCTCAGCGTGGACCGGTTGGGGGCGCGGATGCTACGAGGGGGGCGTACAACGATGCCTCGCTTGAGACGCACGATGAGGGTCTCTGCGAGGAAGACGAGTTCGCGCAGCGTGTTTCCTCGGTCGAGAGGAACCTCTCCCGGTTCGAAGACGAGCACCGGTCTGGACGGAGCCGTGCAGAGCATCCACAGCCACTTCGGCACCGATCGCTTCGATCGGAGTACGATCGCCCGTGAGGGGGAATCGATTTGCCGCAGCCAGATATCGGGTGCATTGCCCGTGTACACGATGAGTTCTTCCGACGTATTGCGAACCCAGTCGAGGGCGCCTCGGCGTAAGACGGCGTCGCCGATGTTGTCGGGGGGGCCTGTGACCGATACGAAGGTGCGTGAACGGCGGGGCATCACGGGTTTTCTGTGGGGCTGAAGGGGAATCTCTCGCACGAGACGGATACCCGGACGTGTGATGGGTCCCACGGTAGCAGTGTTGGTGGAATCGCGATCTCCGGCGAGCGATGACCGGGAGAGGAGGATGCTTGATGGACGCGCGATCGGTCTCGCTGTTGTCCCGTGCCTCGTCGCGGCTCTCCCAGAGGTTGGCCGCCTGGAGCCCGGCTAGGCGCAGCGCAGAACGGTCTGTGTCCGCTCCCGTCGCCTCCGTGCCGCTCGTCGAGACCGGCGAGACGATGGAACGGTATTTTCTTCCCGGCACCCCGCCTCGTGCGTGTGTTGTGCCTGACGATATACCGGATGTGACTGTGGTTGTCCCCGTTTACAACTCCGAGGCATGGCTCGACGACTGCTTATCGAGTGTGCTCGCGCAGACCAACGTCGAACTCGAAGTGGTCTGCGTGGACGACGGATCTACGGACAACTCGTTGCGCTTGCTCGAGCGGTACGCGCGCGGGGAACCACGGGTGCGGGTCGTGGGGCAGGCGAACAGCGGGCAGTCCGTCGCGCGGAACACGGGCCTCGACGCCGCCCGCGGCCGTTACCTGGTCTACCTCGACAGCGATGACTTCTGGCGAGACGACGGCCTCGCCGCCTTGGTGCGCGAAGCCGATCGGAAAGAACTCGACGTTGTCCTGTTCGACGGCGTCGCGTTTCGCGATGGGGATGTCCCCGAGGGCACCTGGAACTGGTACTCGACGTACTATCCGCGAGCGCGTCGCTATCGCCGTGTCAGGAGCGGCGCTCGCATGATCACGGACATGCGCCGCCGCGGCGACTACCGCCCTCATGTCGGGATGTACCTGAGCCGTACGGAGTTCGTCCGTGAGGCGGGACTCCGGTTCATCCCCGGGATCGTTCATCAGGACAACCCGTATACCTTCGCCCTCCTCGCCAAGGCTCGTCATGTCGAGCACATCAAGAGATATTTCTACGCGCGACGTCTTCGTCCTGGATCTACGATCACCGCGCTGCGGACCGCCATATCGGCTCGGGGCTATTTCCTCAGCTGCGTCGCGATGCGGCGGGAACTCCGGCTGCACGCCTTCGACGGCCCGACCATGAGGGGGCTGGAAGGAGTGGTCCAGGGCGTCTTCGAAAGCGCCTGCAAAAGGTTCGCCGCGCTGCCGGATTCTGTTCAGGCGGAACTGGGTACCCTCGACGATGAGCCGGACGCCCGCGCGGTGTACCGGGCTATCCGAGCACAGTCGGCGAAAGAGCGCTAATCCCATGATATGACGGACACCGAGGGGGCGGTAGAAGTCTGGTGGGGCGTGTGGAAGAATGGCGTGGGTTGCAAAGAAGGGGTTCTTGGGTGCCGGAGGAAAAAATAATGCGCGAGGCTGGGCGTGGGGGTCCTCAAAGGCAGGTGCCGAGCCAGACCGAGATCGTGACGGTCCCATCGGACGATGAAAGGCCGGACGACCTTCTTGTCGCTCCTGTATTGTTCCCAGGCCTTCGTGTCCATCTCACGTCGATTCAATGGGAGCGTGTGTGGATCACGCTGACCTTTGAATTTAGCGAACAGCCACCGGGCGAGGTTGACTTCGTGATCTATGACGTTCTCCGAGCTTTTCCCGTCTCTACGGTGTCGGCAGATGAAAAAACATATGTCCTGCGGATCAATGTGACGAATTTCCGCAACCGTCGGCAAATTCCGAATGGTTCCTGGAGGTTCTTGACGTCGATTGACGGACGCCGAGGCCCTATCGCCAGTTTTCCACTCTACAAAGCGGACGAATTGGCGGCTTCTGGACGCTCATACCTCTACAACAAGAACCTGTCCACCTTCGTCATCAATTTTGGGCTGTCACAAGACGACAGAGCGGACGTGATCATGCGTTCATACCAGCTGAACCGTCCCGTGCCCAAATCGGCGTCGTCGAAGGGGAAGCGGCGCTGAGATGGCAGAGAAATCGTTAAGGCCGCCCACTCAGATACGACGGTTTCTCAACGGGCTCGACCGTGCGACCGGCGGAGGCTCCGGCCGCTTCTTCGCATGGTTCGACAGGAAGACCAACGGCAACGTCGCCGACGTCGGGCATCGTGTCCTCTATCGAACGCGCATGCTGGGACTGCGCGTTCGCACAGCGGTCGTCGGCCGCGATGTGCGTCTCCTCTCCGAACCACGCGCGAAGGACTTGGCGACGGCCGAGGGCGGAGATCTGCGGCACGGAAGCGATTCCGGATCGGTGTCCTCGTCATCGAAGGTGCGGAAGCGGAACGGAAAGCCCCGCATCCTGTTCGCGTCAGAGATGCGTCCGGCGATAGCGGGCAATCTCCTGCGGATTCGGGATCGCATGTGTGAGCGCGGCCTCGACGAAACGTACGACATGTGCTTCAGCTTCCGAACCCTGGACCAGGTAACGCCAGAGGGGACGGCCCTGCTCGCCTCGGAGGTCGCGTCCGCGGACATCATCTTGGTCGATGACTATTTCCCGCTGCTGAACAAGGTCACCCTGCGCGACGACCAGAAGCTGATTCAGGTGTGGCACGCCGGCAGCGGCTTCAAGTCGGTCGGCTACAGCAGGTTCGGCAACTACGGTTCACCGCGGCTGACGGATACACATCGCAAGTACACTTTTGCCATTTGTGGGTCCTCCCATCTCGCCCCTGTGTATGCGGAGGTCTTCGGCATTCCGGAGGCGGACGTTATCCCGACGGGGCTGCCCAGAATCGACTACTTCCTCGATCCTGCACGTATAGAAAAAGTGACGGCGGAATTTGTGGACTCTTATCCGGAGATGAAGAGTAAGAAGAAGATCCTCTTCGCTCCGACCTTCCGGGGAGAAGGCGCGAAGACGGCGTTCTATGACTATTCGCAAATCGATTTTGAGCGGCTTTATCGAATGTGCGGAAATGAGTACGTCTTCCTCTTCCGAATGCATCATTTCATTTCGGATCCTCCTCCCATCCCCGTCGAGCTCTCGGATCGACTGTTTGATTTCTCCCACTTCCCCGATGGCAATGATCTTCTCCATTCCATAGACATCCTGATCACCGATTACTCATCAATTCTTTACGAATTCTCCCTTCTGAACCGCCCCATGCTTTTCTTCGCGTATGACAAGGAACTGTATTCCGCGACGCGAGGATTCCACCGGGAATACGAAGCGATGGCGCCGGGTCGAGTATGCACCACAATGGACGAACTGGTTGAGGCGGTAGAGAGAGCTGATTTCGATCGTGAGAAGGTCGAGCGCTTCCGCGAGGAGAACTTCGACCACATCGACACGAACTCAGCGGATCGATTCATCGACCAGCTCATCCTTGGCGATCCGCGGAGCACTCCGGAAGCGCTCGAGGCGGTGCTTCGCGACGAGGAGAAGAGCGCTCTGGCTCTCCGGCTCGCTGCGGAGCAGTTCCACGTCGATCACCCCGATCACGAGAAGGCGAGGAAGGCCGTCGAGGATTATGCTCGGATAAACCTTGAGGCCGAACTCAATCCGCGGGAGAGCGCGGAACCGGTAGATCAGCATTCCCAGGAAAAGGTCGACCCGACGATGGAAGAGACTCATTCATGAACATCGCGGTGGTCTTTGCCGGCGGAGTGGGCTCCCGGATGAAACTCAAATCGATGCCGAAGCAGTTCCTCGAGATTCACGGCAAGCCGATCATCGTTCACACGTTGGAGCACTTCGAGCAGCACCCTGAAATCGACGGTGTCGTCGTCGCCATTCTGCCGGAGTACCGCGAGCACTTTGAACGACTGGTGCAGCGCTTCGATTTGTCCAAAGTGAGAATTGTGGATGGAGGGTCCACGGGGCAGGAGTCTCGGCATCGTGCGCTTCAGGCGGTAGCGGAATGGTATCCGTCCGACTCGGCGGTGCTGATCCATGATGGCGTGCGCCCGTTGATCAGCGCAGAACTCATCAGTGAATATTGCAGCGGTCCGGGAACACGGTTCAGCGGTTACCTGCACGAAGGTGTTCGAGACGATCGTGGTCTCCTTCGACGGCAAGATCGACGACGTCATACCGCGGGACGCCCTCTACACGGCTCAGGCTCCACAGAGCTTCGTCCTGGGGGAGGTCCTCTCTGCGTACGATCGAGCGGTCGCCGAGGGTGAGAACGACTCGATCGACTCCTGCAGCCTGATGCGCCGGTACGGTCATGCGGTGCACATGGTGGAGGGGCCGCGCTCGAATATCAAGATCACGACCACGGAAGACTTCTACATCTCCAAATCCTTCTTCGACCTCATCGAGGCCAGGCAGTTGCTGGAAGCGTGACGGCCGAGGCGAAGGTCAGCCCCGTGATCGTCCGCGATGTCGACGAGATCATCGGCCACTCTCTCCCCTGGGACAAGCTGTACGGAAGCAGCGTGCTCGTCACGGGTGCGTCGGGGATGCTCTCCTCCTATGCGGTGCGTACGCTGCTGGCATTGAACGACCGTTTCCGAGCGGGTATCACCGTCCATGCGCTCGTGCGCAACGGGGACAAGGCACGCAGGCTGCTGCCGGACGTCGTCGGTCGCGGGGATGCCCATCTGATCGTCCAGGACATATCGGATCCCGTCGTCATCGACGGACCCGTCGACTACGTCTTCCACGGCGCCAGCGCCGCTCGCCCGGTGCTTCACGCCACCAATCCGGTCGGAACTATCCGGGCGAATCTCAGCGGCACGTTCAATCTTCTCGACCTGTGCGTCGAGAAGGAGGCCAGCGGCTTCGTCTTCATGTCCTCGGCCGAGGTGTACGGGGCACAGCCGGAGGGCGTGGAACTGATCTCCGAGACGAGTTTCGGCGGGTTCGACATCCTGAACCCTCGGGCGTGCTATTCGGAGGGGAAGCGCGCCGCCGAGACGATCAGCGCGACGTATGCGGCGCAGTACGGCCTCAGGTGCAGGATCGTCCGATTCGGGCACATCTATGGACCGGGGATGGCGTTGGACGACGGGAGGGTCCAGGCGGACTTCGCCGCCCATGTGGTCCAGGGACGCGATATCGTCCTCAACAGCGACGGCTCGGCGGTGCGGACGTACACATACGTCGCCGATGCGATCGCGGGGATGTTCGTGGCGCTGCTGTCCGGTGAGCAGATGGCTTACAACATCGCAGACCCGAACGGGCTCGTCTCCATCCGGCGCCTCGCCGAGCTGTTCACGCAGGTACGTCCCGAGCGGGGACTGAAGCTGCTCTTCACTAACGACGCCGATCGGGGCGCGTACAACCCTTCTAAGGGCCAGGGCTTGGACAGCTCCCGGCTGCAGGCGCTCGGCTGGTCCCCAGAAGTGGATCTCCCCACGGGACTGGCCCGGATGGTCATGGCTCTCTCCGAGGCCTGACCCCGCTCGTTGCGGAGACGATCGGTGCTCCGTGCCCGTGCAGGCGCGGAGCACCGGGGCGTGCTAAGGGATATCGGTCTCAGTGGTGGGGTCGACGGAGGGCGTCTCCTCCTCCGGGGCTGGGGTGACGACCGGATCGGTGGTCTCTTCGGGCACCGGGGTAACGACCGGATCGGTGGTCTCCTCCGGCACCGGCATCGTCACCGGATCCGTGGTCTCCTCCGGCACCGGCGGCGTCACCGGGAAAACGGGCGATTCCGACACGGGAGTCAGGATGCGACCGATGGTGAACGCTGCACTCACGCGGCTTCCGTCGTTGCCTTCCGCGGTCAGCGTATAGGTCCAGGTCTCGTTCGCGCATGGGTAGACCAACGCGAAGTCGGTTGCGGTGGCAGTCAGATCGGCATGGAGGGGCACGTCTATCGCATCGATCTCCGTTGGCCCCGCAGCAAGTGCGATTTTCACCGCATTGGCGACGTCCCAGCCGACGAGGACGGAGCCCTCGTCTGTCTCCGAGGGACACTCCACCGTGGACGTTGTCGCGGCGAACTGCGTGATCGTCGAAGGCAGCGGGAGGACGGTGCTCGTGGGGGTGGGGGACAGCGGGGGAGTGGGGGGATCGGATTCCTCTGGGACGGGCGCGCTCGCGATCAGCGCGAACGTCGTCCCCGCGCCCGCTGCCAAGAGGACCGCAGAGAGTGAGATCACCCCGACGAGGATCTTCCGTCGACGGCGCTCACGGATCTTCTTGCGGTTTCGTTCGTGACGAGCCGCATCGCGCGGCCCCCCGGAGGGATCCACCGTACCCGGGGACGTGTCCCCGTCGGCGGCGGCAGTCGCGAGCGGCACCGTGGCGTCGAGGGCGACAGGATCCGCCGAGTTCGCGTCCGATGCGGGACCCTGCGGCGTTGGGGCCTTATCCTGCCCTAGGGGAGTGGCGGCGGGGGCAGCCGCTCCGGACGCGGGGGAACGCGCGGGTTGGCGTTTGGACGGAGTAGCTGCGCCCACGGCGCCATCTGGCTGCTTGGTCCACTTCACGTAGTCGTTTATGACATCGTCAGTCGGACCATCGGCGCGGAGCTCACCTTTATGGATCCATAAGACGCGATCGCACGTGTCCTTCAACGCACCGATTGAATGACTCACGATCATGACGAGACCAGCACTGTCGCGCAGCTCTCGGATCCGCTGATCGCTTTTCACCTTGAACCGACGGTCGCCGACTGCGAGCGCCTCGTCGATGAGCATGATCGAGTGGGCGTTCGCCGATGCGATCGCGAACCGGAGTCTGGCCCCCATGCCGGAGGAATAGGTCCGCATGGGGTGCTGGATGAACTCGTTGAGTTCCGCGAAATCGGCGATTTCGTCCACGCGTTCCGAGGCCTCGGCGGCGCTGAAGCCCATCGCCAGGAGACCTAGTTTGATGTTGCTCTCGCCGGAGAGGTCCGGGAGGAGGGCGGCGTTGACGCCCAGCAGAACGGGCCTATCCCGCGCGAGGATGCGTCCCTCCGCGGTCGGGATCAACCCGGCCATCGCTCGGAACAGCGTTGATTTGCCGGAGCCGTTGTGCCCCACGACGCCGATTGTCTCGCCTTCCGACGCGGTGAAGGTCACTCCGCGCAATGCATGGACGGTCTGCAACTCGCGGCCACCTCGAGCAGAGCGCATCGACAGCACCAGGTCGCGTGCGCTCGGCTTCTTCCCGGTCGCATAGACTCGGTAATTCACATGCGCGTTGTCGACGATCACCATGGGCCTTGACCGCGAAAGCGAATCTCCTTGGACCTCGGACGCGGGCCGATTAGTCACCGAGTCCGTACCTTGCCTCGGCGCGCCAGAAGTACATGATGCCGATGGATATGGCCAGGACCGCCCACAGCGGTGCGGCGACGATCGCGATGGGAGGGACTTCATACCCGCTGATCATCGCCCCCCGAGCGAGCGCGACGAAATCGAACGTGGGCACGAGATGGATTATCGTCAGGAACACGGGTTGACCCTCGAGCACCTGGTCCGCCTGATAGAAGATACTGCTTCCGTAGAAGAGTATGCGGTTGGCCGTCGGGATCAGCTGCTGCACGTCGCGAGTCCACACGGAGAGGCGCGCCATGATCAGCCCGACGCCGAGGTTGAACACCGCCATCACCGCGAGGATGGGGAGGATGAGCAGCCACGACCACGCCGGCGGCTGCCCCAGTATGAGGAGGAGCGCGGCGAGAAGGAGGACGACGGGGATCATTCGCATCGCCTGCTCGATGACGATCGACACGGGCAGCAGGATCCGCGGGAAGCCCAGCGTCTGAACGAGCTTTGCGTTACCTGTGATCGCGCGGGCTCCGGATCCGAAGCAACCCGTGAAGAAGTCGAAGACGAAGACGCCTGTGATCACGTAGGGGACGAAGTCGTCCGGCCGTGCCTTTCCCGAGAGCAGGAAATGGAAGATGATGCTATAGACGGCCGCCGTGGTCAACGGTCTCAGCACGATCCACAGGACGCCGAGACGATTCTGCAGCAGCTCGCCCGTGAGGCGGTAGCGGGCCAGGGTCAGTGCGAAGCTGCGCTGCTTCCACGCGTCGCCGAGGTAGGAACTGAGCGGCGGACGACCGCCGACTTCGCGGAGTCCCTCGGTGATCCCCTCCACCTCAATCATTGCCTCTCGTGTCGGTCGCCGGTGAGCACGGCATCAGTCGGGCAGGTTGTGGCTCTAGTCATCCTAGGGCCACGAACGCAAAAGCCTATTCGGAACGCGACCGTGATGCTACATTGAGCCGCTGGGTCGCGTCGCACCTGTCTAGACTACTTAACGGAATGCCCATGCCCTCTGCCCCCCTCGTCTCGGTGGTCATTCCCGTGCACGACGACGAGGCGAGACTGGCACTGGCGATCGCCAGCTGCCTGGGGCAGTCCCTTGCAGAGATCGAGATCATCTGCGTCGATGATGCGTCCACCGACGCCTCCGCACGCATCATCGAGCGATCGGCGCAGGAAGACGATCGGATTCGTCTTATCCGCTTGGAGAAGAACCGGTCCGCCCTTCATGCGCGCCGCGTCGGCGTCCTGGCTGCGCGCGCGGAGCACGTTCTGTTTCTCGACGGGGACGACGAGCTTGTGCCGGAGGCCGCGGAGATCGCGATCCGCGAGGCGCAGCGCACGGAAGCGGATCTCGTCGGGTTCGGCGTCTTCGTCGTCGACCAGCACGGTCGCACGGGGGGCACCTACGAATCGCGGCTGATGCCGAAGCACTCTGTGCTCGCGGGAGATGACGTGCTCCTCGGACTGTACCCCCTGGGAAAACCCGCGCAGGGACAGCTCTGGCGCCATCTCTACCGCACGGAGATCCTGAGAGAGGCCTACTCGCTGATCCCTGATGAGGTCTCGCTCCCTCGGGTGAACGACCTGCCGTTGATGTTCCTGGTTGCGGCGCTCGCGCGCAGCTACGTCTCGCTTCCCGATCGTCTGTACCGCTACCACTTCGGGAGGGGCGGAAGCGGACAGGCCATCGACGATCTCACACGAGCAGACTTCTACGCGAGTGCGATCGACTCGATCGCGAGCATCGGGACGGCGGTCGAGGGGCTCGCCGCAAGTGCCACTCGCCCTTATGTAGTCAGGGACGCCTATGCCTCTGCACGTTCCTTCATCGTCGCTTACGTCTGCGATCAGATCGTCGACTCCGCGGCACCCGAGCTGCGCGACGCGGCTCTTGAGCTCGTCTACCGGCGCTCGACGCCCGGGGAGATCGTCCGATCCGTCGCGCGGTTCTACCCCGATTCCCTCGACGCGCTCCAGGCACACGGTCCTTCGACTCCCATCGAGCGCCGTCCCGTCCGGAGGGTTCTGCTCGTGGCCATGGCTCTTACGACGGGCGGGATATCGAGCGTGGTCGCGTCGCAGGCCCGGATGCTCCTGGGCGCGGGATACCGCGTGGAGATCGTGCTGCGAGGCACGGCAGAGGATGTGTCCGCCGTACCGGACGGAGTCGCTATCCGCGAGCTGAGGGGACGCGGGCATCAAGAGCGTCTCGTCGAATGGGCGCGCATCCTCGATGACGTCGATGCGGTGATCGA
>JAATFJ010000298.1 GCA_015655255.1 Actinomycetales bacterium
GCAGAGATCAACGGAGAATCCTCATGACGTACGCACTCCCCGCCCCCGTCGACCGCCCGCAGGGCACGCAGAAGACGGCGTACCTCATCGCCTCCGGCGACCTGCGCGAGTCCGCGAACGTCGCCGGATGGCCCGTGCAGCGGGCGACGGAGTCCGCGATCGCCGCGGCCTTCGAGTATCTCAGCTGGTCCGTCGTCCGCGGCTTCGACGTCGACCCCGCCACCGGGCACGGCTTCATCTCCAGCCAGCGCATGGGCATGGAGGTGTTCCGGCGCATCCCCGTCGACGCGCCGCTCGTCGTCGCGATCGCCAACTGGCAGTACTCGCACCACGTTCTCGCGGGGCTGCGCACCCACGAGGGCCCGATCCTCACGACGGCGAACTTCGCCCCGGACTGGCCGGGACTCGTCGGCCTCCTCGGGCTCAACGCGGGGCTCACGAAGATGGGGAAGCCGTATTCCTCGATCTGGTCGGTGGACTTCACCGACGACTGGTTCCGCACGGGGCTACGGGAATGGATCGAGACAGGCGCCATCACGCACGACCTCTCGCACGTGCGGGCGCTTCCGGAGCTCCCCGAGGGGCCGGAGAAGGAGCTGGGCGAGGCACTCGCCGCACAGCTCCGCACCGAAAAGGCCATCATCGGCGTCTTCGACGAGGGCTGCATGGGCATGTACAACGCCATCTTCGACGACGAACTGCTCAACGCGACCGGCATCTACAAGGAGCGGCTGTCCCAGTCGGCGCTCTATGCGGAGATGCTGCGCGTGGGCGAGGAGGAGGCCGATGCCGCCTACGACTGGCTCCTCGCGCACGGCATGACCTTCCGCTACGGCGAGGACGGGGCGACGGAGCTGACCCGCGAGCAAGTGCAGTGGCAGCTGAAGATGTACATCGCCGCCCTGCGCATCGCCGACGACTTCGGTCTCGACGCTGCGGGCATCCAGTACCAGCAGGGGCTCAAGGACCTCGTGCCCGCCTCCGACCTCGCCGAGGGCATCCTCAACACCACCGAGCGTCCCCCCGTGACCTCGCGCGACGGCTCGCGCGTGCTGCACGAGGGGCGCGCCTTCCCGCACTTCAACGAGGCCGATGAGGGCGTCGCCGTCGACGCCCTCGTGACCGATCGGGTGTGGCGCGCCATGGGCCTCGTCCCCGACAACACGCTGCACGACGTGCGCTGGGGGGAGGACTACGACGGGCGGTTCGTCTGGGCGTACGAGATCTCCGGTTCTGTCCCCGCCTCGCACCTCGGCGGCTGGGACCGGGCGGAGGGCTGGCGGCAGGGCCACGTCTTCTTCCCCGCAGGCGGCGCGACGCTCAACGGTGTCTCGAAGCCCGGCGAAGTCGTGCTGAGTCGTGTCTTCATCGCCGACGGCGTACTCAACGCCGATCTCTTCCGGGGATCCGTCGTGGAGCTCCCCGAGGAGGAGACCCGGCGCCGCAAGGAGGCGACGAACCCCGAGTGGCCCATCGCGCACGTCGTGCTCCACGGCGTCACGCGCGACCAGTTCATGGCCCGGCACAAGGCCAACCACGCACAGCTCGTCTACGCCCCCGATGCGGAGACGGCGGACAGGGCGCTCGTCGCCAAGGCCGCGATGCTCGCGGGCATGGGGATCCGGGTAAACCTCGTCGGCGACGTCGCCGTCTGACCCTTCCATCCCCTCGGGCACTCCGCTCCTCCGCCGGTGTTATCGCAAAGAGACGTGTGTTTTCGGCGGGGGACGGGGAGAAGGCCTACCATAGTAGGCGGTTCGCGTCTGAATCCGCGGCCTGGGAGATGATCTCGATGCACGCGACGGAGCACGGTGCCCCGGAACGTACCCTTCTGCACATCAGCGACACGCACCTGCGCGGTCCGGGGGAACGCCTGTTCTCCTCCATCGACGGCGCGGAGAGCCTCGGGCGGGCGCTTCGATCGATCGAGCAGGCGCACCCCCGTATCGACGCGATCGTGTTCACGGGCGATCTCGCCGACCTCGGTGAGGCGAGCGCCTATGCGCGCCTGCGCGCGATGGCGGAGTCCTTCGCGGAGCGGATCGGTGCGCGGATCATCTGGGTCATGGGCAACCACGACGACAGATCGGTCTTCCGTGCCGCCCTCCTCGACGATCGCTCCGCGAACACGGCGCCCATCGACAGGGTCGACGAACTCGATGGCCTGCGTGTGGTGACCCTCGACACGGCGGTCCCCGGAGAGCACTACGGCGAGATCGTGGATGCGCAGCTCGAATGGCTCGCGAGCGTCCTTCGGGAGCCCGCTCCGCTCGGGACGATCCTCGCCATGCATCATCCGCCGGTCCCCGCCGTGCTCCCCCTCGCCGCGAGCGTCGAGCTGCGCGATCAGCGTCGCCTCGCCGGAGTGCTGCGCGGCAGCGACGTGCGCGCGATCATCGCGGGCCACCTGCACTACTCGACCTTCGCGACCTTCGCGGGGATCCCCGTGTCGGTGGCCTCGTCGACGTGCTACACGCAGGACCTCACCGTTCCGTCCGGCGGCAGCATGCCGCAGGACGGTGGGCGCTCGGTCAATCTCGTGCAGGTCTTCGAGGACACCGTCGTGCACTCGATCGTGGGAATGGAACCGGGCAGGACCCTCGAGCACATCGACGCGGAGGAGGCCCGGCGCCGCCTGGCCGATGCGGGGATCGCGCCGAGGGAGAGCACCCCCGTCCTCGTCGACGCCTAGGAGATCTTCCCGCGGGCGAGGGCGTGCCGGGGGAGCCCCGCCGTCTCGTCTGAGTGCTCCCAAGGGGCGCGCACGGGGAACATCCGCTCCAGTGCGTCGCGGACGGCGCGCACGCGGAGTTCCTCCGCGACTTCCGACTCGTGCCCGTCGTTGAGGCAGAACATGTCGACGTCCCGACGCTCGGTGAGCCGATCCAGCCGCTCGAGTTCTCCCGACAGCGTCGTCTGGACGTACCGCACGCGGGGCTCTGTCGTGGGAAGGGCGCGGCCCGTGAAACAGGCGTAGTAGTGCGCGAGGCTGTTCGTCACGGAGATGTCCGTCATGGCGCGGAACCGCGAGGCCGCCGTGCGCGCGAAGTCCTCGGGGAACTCCCGCTCGAGTTCGAAGAGCACGCTCCGGCGGAGCGGGGTCGCGCAGTGGGCGAGATCGCGGACGATCGTCCGTCCGAACCGCCCCCTCAGCAACTCCCGGTTCACGCGGAGACCGTTGTCGTGGCCGCTGCGCTGCGCATGCGGTTCCCCTCCGCCGATGCGCACCGTGCTCTCGACGAACTTCGTCTCTCCCGCGGGTGTGAAGAAGAGCTCGGGCTCCAGCATCCGTCCGAAGAACATGTCGTCGTTGGAGTAGAGGAAGTGCTCGGATAGTCCGGGGATGCGGTGCAACTGCGCCTCGACCGCGTGCGAGTTGTGGGTGGGGAGCACTCCGGGGTCGGAGAAGAACTCCTCGCTCCGCACCACCGAGACGCCGGGGTGTTCGGCGAGCCAGCGGGGCGCGTCCGAATCGGTGGCGATGAAGATGTGCCGGATCCACGGTGCGTACATGTGCACGCTGCGCAGCGCGTAGCGCAGCTCGTCGACGTGCCGGTAGCGTGCGGGGCCATCGTCGCCCTCGCCGACGACGTACTCGGAGAGCTGGGCGGCGCGTTGCCGCTGGAAGGCGGAGGAGGAGCCGTCGACCCAGGAGAAGACGATGTCCACATCCTCGGTGAACTCGTCCGCGTGGGTCTCGAACATGCCGGAGATCGTGCGCCAGACGCGCCCGAACCTCTCAACGGTCGTGAAGGACACATCGGCTGCGGGCGTGAGCCGCCGGGTGAGCACGTTGTCTCCGGGCGCTTCGACGAACTCCTCTCCGAAGCGCCAGAACTCCAGGCGTGCGGCGAGCGGGGCGCCGTAGCGCACGGTGCGTCCCGGCGTCGTGCGGGGGCGGTAGACGCGGATCGTCGACGGACGGGGCCCCGGATCCCCGATGTCCTGGACGGGGACGGGCGGCCGTCCCTTCGCCTTCGCGGAGAACGGGTCCGCGGGGAGGTTCTCCCGGAGCGCGTCAAGTGCGACCGCGCGGTCTTTGACGTCGATGACGAGCGCGGGGGCGGAGCGCTCATGGCGGATGAGGAGCACGGGCACCTCGGCAACCGTGAGCGCGTCGGCGACGGCGAGGAGGTCGTCGATCCGCGCCTGCCAGGGGGTCACGCTGTCGTGGACGAGATGCAGCAGGCCACGATCCAGGACCACATCGTGGCGTTCCTGCAGATCGGCGTCGCGACGCCCTGGCTGCGGCAGAGCGGACAGTGTCGTCATCTTCGTCCTCCTTCAGCGGGTTCGAACCCCTCGCGATGAGCGTGACCGTTTCGGCCGACGGATACGGCAAAGCTCCTGCGACAGGAAGAACGCGTGCACGGTGCTCGGTGGTCGAGGCGGGGCTGTTCGTCGTCGAGTGCGCCCGATCCAGGTACGGGGGAGCGCGTCAGCGTCCGTCGGTGGATGCGAGCAGGGCCAGTGTATCGCGCGGGGTGCTCAATCCCTGTCCCCGAGCGCGCGCTCCTAACCCTCGCGGCGATCGAAGGTCAGGCCTCCGGGAACCTGGAAGGTCGGCATGATCTCGATGAGTCCGACGTTGGCGCGGCGCGGCGCCTCAAGGGCGAACTCGATCGCCCCGACGATGTCCTCCGTCTTGAGCGACTCATAGCCTTCGTAGAAGGTGTCCCACGCCTCCTTCATTGCCTCAGGCGACCCGCCGAGATTTCTTCCGAAGATCTCCGTCTCCACCCTTCCCGGTGAGATCTCGGTGACGCGGATGCGGCGTCCGAGCGTGTCATTGCGCAACTGACGGGAAAGCTGATGGACGGCGGCCTTCGTCGCGTGATAGGCCGTGTGGCCGAAGAAGTTGTAGTGCGCGGCGATGGAGGAGATGTTCACGATGTGGCCGAGATCGCGCGCGACCATTCCCGGCAGCAGGAGACGGACGATCTGCAGCACGGCCCGCAGGTTCACGTCCACCATCGCGTCGAGGTCGTCGCGCGTGGAGTCGAGCACGTTGCCGGGTCTGCTCACCCCGGCGTTGTTCACCAGCACATCAATCTCGAGCCCCGTGAGCTCTTTTTCGAGGGCATCGGTGGAGGAGACATCGAGCGCGTGCGGGATGAGTCCGATCTCTCCGGCGAGGGCGTCCAGTCGTGCGCCGTCGCGTGCCACACCGTGCACGGTAAGACCTCGCGCACGCAGCATGCGCGCGGTGGCCTCGCCCATACCCGAGGATGCCCCGGTGACGAGTGCGTTCCGGTAGTCGCTGATGGTCATGGCTTACTGCTTCTCCTTCATAGGGGGGACAGGGGTGTCGTGGTGAGCCAGGACCGGAGTGAATCGCGCGTCGCATGCGGCGGAATGCGAATCACTTCCTGGGCATCCGAAAGAAGCTGTTGTACCGTGCCGCCGCCGACACGCTCTTCGCTCAGCACCGGGGCGGTAAGCTCCGCGATGGCGACGGCGACCGTCTCCCACCAGAGCGTGGGCCGCGTGGGCTCCGGAATGTTGCCGAGCACGACGAGCGGGAGAGAGAACCGCGCGGCGAGACGAAGGGCCGACACGAGCGCGACGAGCGCCTCCTCGCTGAGCGATCCTCCTGCGATCGGCTGCGGCACGAGGAAGACAGCACCGCTGCCTGCGACCCTTCCCAGGGCGAAGACGAGTTCGTCCGTGTCGCCGGGGAAGACTCGGAGTACGTCATCGCAGAGAGCATGCAAACGCGCCATCGCGAACGAGGAGACCGCATCGACCGCCTCCCCGTTCGGCTCCGCTCCCGGACGGTACCGTGGCGCCGGCGCGCCGAGGCGCGCGGGGAGGAAGCTCTGCAGCACGCAGGCACGCGCGAACGCATCGGCGAACTCTGGGGCGCCCAACAGGCCGGAGCTCTCCGCTCCGATCGTCACCTGCAGAACCCCGCGCGCGGCGAGGGCTGTTGCGACGATCCCTTCCGGCTGTGGCGCGACGACCGCAAGCGCGACTCCCACAGGCCTCCGCGGGACGCTCGCGCTCTCCAATGCCGCGATGCTCACCGCCACCGCGGGAACGCTCAAAGATGCGGCGTGCCGTGCGGTGATCTCGAGCCCTGCGTGCCCCCCGTCGCCGAGCAGCGCGATGAGCACGCTCCTTCCCCCGATCGTCCCGACGGCGACCTGGACGCCGGGCGCACACACCAGCGGCGCGCCTAGGGCGGTGAGCTGCGGACAGTCGGCGATCGTCTTCCAGGCGCGGTCGGAGGTCATGAGACGGTCACTCTTTGTTCCTGCGCGATGGTCGCGAAAGCCTGGGCGATGCGATCGATCCCCCGGCTCAGATCGTCGTGTGCGGAGGTGTAGGACAGGCGGAGCTGATGCTCGCCGCCGTCGCCGAACTCCGTCCCCGGGCGCAGTGCGACACCGAACTCGCTCACCAGGCGATCGCGCATCTCGACCGAGGGGATGGCGAAGTCGTACCCGAAGAACACATAGAAAGCGCCATCGGGTTCCACGAAGTCGACTCCCGGGATCTCGCGCAGCCGCTCCATGACGAAGGTACGCCGTTCGCGATAGTCCGCGAGCATCGCGGGCACCGTCTCATCGCGCGTGCGCACGGCGGCGAGGGCAGCACGCTGCACGGCCGCATTGAGCGTGCCATTGAAGGTCTTGTGCACGTCGCCGATCGCTTGTAGCGCCGCCGTGTCGTGGCTCATGAGGTAGCCGAGTCGCCAGCCGGTCATGGCGTAGGTCTTCGAGAAGGTCTGGCAGAACAGGAGACGATCGGCGAGCTCCGGCACACCGAGGGCAGTCCCGAAGGAGCCGTCGGTGTAGATGTAGGCCTCGTAGGCCTCGTCGACGAGCACGCGGATGTCCGTGCCGTCGAGGATTTCCGCGAAGGCGCGCAACTGCGCGGCGCTGTAGGCCGCTCCGCTCGGATTGACCGGGTTGCACAGCAGGATGAGGACGGCGCGGTCCTCGATCGCCTGTGCGGCAAGCCGCAGCAATCCTGCGCGCTCGTCGCCGGGGAGAACGGGCACCTCGCGCAGCACGCCCCCCGCGAGTGCGACGGCGTCTCGGTACAGGGAGTAGCTCGGATCGGCGCACACGACGACATCCCCGTCGTCCACGAGCGCGAGCATGGTCGAGGTGATCGCCCCGGCTCCCCCATGGGTGAGGAGCACGTCGGCCGCCGTCACCGTGCTGCCGTGCCGTGCCGCCGCATCCGCCGCAATCGCGGCACGCAGTTCCGGATCGCCCTGAGCGTTGCCATAGTGCGTCCAGCCGTTGTGCAGCGCCTCGACCATCGCTTCGATCACGGGGGCGGGTGTGTCGAGATCCGGCTCGCCCTTCGACAGCTCGATGAGGTCGTCGCTCGGCGGGACCTCGAACCGTCGGGAGGCGGCGGAAATGCGCTGGACTCGCTGGGCGACTGCTGTCTTGGTCATGCGGGCATCTTTCTGTGGGAGGTGGAGGGGATTCAGAGCAGGACGAGGAGGGGGTCGTTGGCATCGAGCGCCGCGCCGAGAGAAGCGAGATCGCTGACGGTTCCGGCGGAGGGGGCTGTGACGACGAACTCCATCTTCATGACCTCGAGCGTCACGAGCGCGTCTCCTTCCGAGACGATCGTTCCCTCGGCGACGTGCAGGGCGACGACGATGCCTCGGGCAGGGGTGGGGACGACGGTGCCGTACGAGACCGGTTCGTCTGTGTGAACGGTGAGACCGGGGATGGTCGGCGCGGGAGACAGAACACTTCCGCTCCTCAACCGCGCGAGCAGCGCATCGGGAAGTGTGACCTCGACGTCGCGGTCGCCGATCCGAAGCGAAAAGGAATCGTCTCGGGCTGAGAGCGAGGAGGCGGCACCCACGGCTTCGACCGCGGGGGTGTTCCAGCGCGGCACCCGACTGCGGTGGAACGCGATCCGATCAGCCCCGCCATCGGCGAAGAACGACTCCTCTATCCAGTTGGTGTAGACGCCGCCGTCCTCGCTCCCATGGTGGCGGAGGAGGGGTTCATCGACGAGCGCGCGATGGAGCGGCAGCGTTGTCGAGACGCCGTCGATGCGGAACTCCTCTATCGCTCGCCGCGAGCGGTGTAACGCGCGCTCGCGGTCAGGAGCCGTGACGATGAGCTTCGCGAGCA
>JAATFJ010000293.1 GCA_015655255.1 Actinomycetales bacterium
CCTCTCCGGAACGATCGTCAAGGACGGCCAGGAGATCATCCTCCCCGACGTCGCGAGCGCCATCAAGCACGGCCTCGCCTACGTGAGTGAGGAGCGCAAGGTGCTCGGCCTCAACCTCCTCGACACCATCAAGCGCGCGATCGTCTCGGCGAAGCTCTCCAAGATCGCCCACAACGGCGTCGTGAACAAGCGCGAGGAGTACGCGATCTCCGAGGAGTACCGCACGGCGCTGCGCATCAAGACCCCGACGGTCGACGAGGGCGTCGGGAAGCTCTCCGGCGGCAACCAGCAGAAGGTTGTCCTCGCGAAGTGGATGTTCACCGACCCCGACCTCCTCATCCTCGACGAGCCCACCCGCGGCATCGATGTGGGGGCGAAGTACGAGATCTACTCGATCATCAACGAGCTCGCCTCCGCGGGGAAGGGCGTCATCGTCATCTCCAGCGAGCTGCCAGAGCTCCTCGGCATCTCCGACCGCATCTACACGGTCTTCGAGGGCCGCATCACCGACTGCATCCCCGCCGACCAGGCCACCCCGGAGGCGCTCATGCGCAGCATGACCTCCACGACTCAGAAAGCACAGGCATGAGCACCACGACGACCGATACGCAGCAGAGCGGCTTCCGCTTCGGCGATCTCAAGAAGATGTTCGGCGGCGGGCAGTCGACGCTGCGCCAGTTCGGCATCCTCTTCAGCCTCGTGGCTATCGTTCTGCTGTTCCAGATCCTCACGATGATCTTCAAGCCGAACGGGACGACGCTCTCCTCCGGCAACCTCATCAACGTCATCAGCCAGTACTCCTTCATCCTCATCCTCGCGATCGGGATGGTGATGGTCATCATCATGGGGCACATCGACCTGTCGGTCGGATCGGTGGCCGCCTTCACGGGCATCATCGTGGCGAAGTCGATGGCGGACTGGAACCTGCCCTGGTATCTCGCCATCGTGCTGGGCGTCGTCGTCGGGGCGCTCGTCGGCGCCTGGCAGGGGTTCTGGGTCGCCTATGTGGGCGTCCCCGCGTTCATCGTGACCCTCGCGGGCATGCTCTTCTTCCGCGGTGCGAACCAGTGGATCGGAAACTCCACCGCTGTCCCCGTCCCCCAGGAGTTCGTCTACATCGGTGCGGGGTACCTGCCCGAGCTCGCCGTGCCGCTGAACTTCAACGTGCTCACGATGGTGCTCGCCCTCCTCGGGGTCGCCTGGGTGATCTTCTGGGAGATCCGCACTCGCCGCATCCAGCGCAAGATGGGCTCGGAGAGTGCGCCGGTCTGGGTGAGCGTGACCAAGGTCGTTCTCATCTCCATCGTCATCCTCGTCGCGGGATGGGCCTTCGCCAACGGTCGCTCGGGGACGAGCTTCCCTGTCTCCGGCATCATCCTCCTCGTCCTCGTCATCCTCTACACCTTCCTCACACAGAGCACGGTGTTCGGACGGCACATCTACGCCGTCGGTGGCAACCGCCAGGCCGCGCGCCTCTCCGGCGTGAAGGACCGCTGGGTCGACTTCTTCGTCATGATGAACATGTCGATCCTCGCCTCCGTTGCGGGCATGATCTTCGTCGCCCGCTCCCAGGCCTCCGGCCCCGGTGACGGCAATGGCTGGGAGCTCGACGCCATCGCCTCCGTGTTCATCGGTGGCGCGGCGGTCGCGGGCGGTATTGGTACCGTCATCGGGTCCATCATCGGTGGCCTCGTCATGGCGTTCCTCAACAACGGCCTCGCCCTGCTCGGTCAGGGCGCGGAGGTCGTCTCCATGGTCAAAGGCCTGGTGCTCCTGCTCGCCGTGGGCATCGATGTGTGGAACAAGCAGCAGGGCCGTCCCTCGCTCATCGGACTGATGACGCGCCGACGGAAGAACAAGTCCGACTTCCCGGACTACCAGACCACCGCCGCAACGACCGCGAGCGGGAAGTTGGAGAACGACTCGCACTGATGGCGAGCGTCCTCCTCACACCAGAGAGAAAGAGATCACATGAAGAAGATCGCATGGTCGGCGACAGCGCTCGTCGCCGCGGCCGCTCTTGCCCTCACCGGATGCTCGTCGGACCGCGGTGGCGGGACGGACAGCGATTCCGGATCCGACGGCGACGCAGCAACGACCGGCTTCGACGCGGACGCGACGATCGGTGTCGCGCTTCCTGACAAGACCAGTGAGAACTGGGTGCTTGCCGGACAGCTGTTCACCGACGGACTGGAGGACGCGGGCTTCACGGCGAACGTGCAGTACGCGCCGGCGAGCAACACCGTCGCCGAGCAGCAGAACCAGATCCAGGCGCTCGTGACGAACGGCGCAAAGGTCATCATCATCGGCGCCAAGGACGGCAAGCAGCTCTCCACGCAGGTGCAGGCGGCCAAGGACGCGGGCGCCTACGTCATCGCCTACGACCGTCTCATCGAGAACACCGATGCAGTGGACTACTACGTCGCCTTCGACAACTACAAGGTCGGCCAGCTGCAGGGGCAGGCGCTGCTCGACGGTCTCGCGGCGAACGCGGGGCACGATGCGCCGTACAACATCGAGCTCTTCAGCGGCTCGCCGGACGACGCGAACTCCGCGGTGTTCTTCAACGGTGCCATGGACGTCCTCCAGCCGAAGATCGACGACGGCACGCTCGTCGTCGGCTCCGGACAGACGGACATCACCCAGACGGCGACCGAGGGCTGGCTCGCCGAGAACGCCCAGAACCGCATGGACACCATCCTCACGGGTGACTACGGAGACAAGGACCTCGACGGCGTCCTCTCCCCGAACGACACGCTCGCGCGTGCCATCATCACCTCGGTGGAGCAGGCCGGCAAGAAGATCCCCGTGGTCACCGGTCAGGACTCCGAGGTGGAGTCGGTGAAGTCGATCATGGAGGGCAAGCAGTACTCCACGATCAACAAGGACACCACGCTCCTCGTGCAGCAGGCCATCACGATGGTGACCGAGCTGCAGAAGGGTGAGGAGCCCGAGGTCAACGACACCACGTCCTACGACAACGGTTCGAAGATCGTTCCGGCCTACCTCCTCGACCCGGTGATCGTCACCAAGGAGAACGCGGCGGAGGCCTACGCCAACGTCCCCAGCCTCCTGGAGATCGTCAAGTCGTACGAGTGATCCTCGTGCACTGAGAGCCGCCTGGACCTTCTCGGTCTGGGCGGCTCTTGCCGTTCCGGGGGCGTTTCGGGGGATGGTGCGGCGTCCGGGACGTTCTGCAGGACCGGCCTGCGGTTCTGCAGGAGATCCGTGGCCGGGAGCGTCCGGACAGCAGCGTGTCGGGGTGCGCGGCGCGCATCGCTCCTGCAGAACGGCGCATCGCTCCTACCGAACGGCGCGGCGTACTCGATGACGGCGCCAGGGGCGTCCCCGCGGACGTTCGGGGCGGTGGCGGGCAGTAGCCTGGAGGGGACATGGCACATCTTCTCGGGGGCGAAGCCCTGCACCTGGAATACCCGACCAAGGTCGTCTTCGACGCCGTGACGGTCGGGGTGAACGAGGGCGACCGTATCGGCATCGTCGGCCGCAACGGCGACGGCAAATCGAGCCTCCTCGCGATGCTCGCGGGTCGCCTGGAGCCCGATGAGGGGCGGGTGACCGTGCGCTCTGGAATCCGCATGGGCGTGCTCGACCAGGCCGACACGCTGGAGGACGGTGAGACGATCGCGGGTGCCGTGGTGGGAGAGACCCCCGAGCACGAGTGGGCGGGTGACGCCCGGGTCCGCGACGTCATCCGCGGTCTGCTCTCCGACCTCGACTGGAACGCCGAGATCGGCTCCCTGAGCGGCGGCCAGCGGCGTCGCGTCGCGCTCGCCCAACTCCTCGTGGGTGATTGGGACGTCATCGCCCTGGATGAGCCGACGAACCACCTCGACGTTGAAGCGGTGGCCTGGCTCGCCGCGCACCTCAAGGACCGGTGGGCGAAGAACGCCGGTGCGCTCCTCGTCGTGACCCACGATCGGTGGTTCCTCGATGAGGTGTGCACCGCGATGTGGGAGGTGCACGACCGCATCGTCGAGCCCTTCGAGGGCGGGTATGCGGCGTACATCCTGCAGCGCGTCGAACGCGACCGGATGGCGGCGGCGACGGAGGCGAAGAGGCAGAACCTTGCGCGCAAGGAGCTCGCCTGGCTGCGCCGCGGGGCGCCCGCGCGGACGAGCAAGCCGAAGTTCCGCATCGAGGCGGCGAACCTCCTCATCGAGGATGTGCCGGAGATCCGCGATTCCGTCTCGCTGCAGTCGCTCGCGGTTTCTCGGCTCGGCAAGGACGTCGTCGACCTCCTCGACGCGGGCGTGAGCTACGGTGACCGCGAGGTGCTGCGGGATGTGGAATGGCGCATCGCGCCGGGGGAACGCACCGGCATACTCGGGGTGAACGGTGCGGGGAAGTCCACGCTCCTCGGGCTTATCTCCGGCGTCGTGGAGCCGACGGCGGGTCGGGTCAAACGCGGCAAGACGGTGAAGATCCGCACCCTCACCCAGCGCCTCGACGAGTTGGAAGAGGTGTGGAACGACCCCGTGCGCACGGTCATCTCCTCGCTCCGCACCTCGTACACGTTCGGGGCGGGATCGAAGGCGCAGGAGCTCACACCCGGGCAGCTGCTGGAGCGGCTCGGCTTCTCCTCGGCGCAGCTCTCCACGCCTGTGAAGGATCTCTCCGGTGGCCAGCAGCGGCGCTTGCAGCTGCTGCTCGTGCTGCTCGATCAGCCGAACGTCCTCATCCTCGACGAACCCAGCAGCAGGGAATTACATTCGGTTCGGA
>JAATFJ010000272.1 GCA_015655255.1 Actinomycetales bacterium
CCTCGCAGGCGCAGTTCGTCATCTGTCTCAACGTTCTGGACGCGGCGACGGGCATCTTCGACGCGCTCGGCGCCTCGGCAACGTCCGAGGAAGTCGCCTTAGACCGTCACTGGCGCAACGCCCGCACCCTCGTCTCCCACAATCCCCTCGTCTACAAGGAACGGATTCTCGGCGAGTGGTTCGTGAATGGCACAGACCCGACCGCAATACGCTGTAGTTCTTTATCCGCCCAAAACTCTTGATTGCGAAGTCATGACCGCCTCAGAACGTCAGCTGCATCTCTCCGTTTTCCATATGCCGCATGGGCATCTTCCTTCTGCGTGGCGGCTGCCCGAAGTGCCGCCGCACAGCACGAATACCCTCGAAAACGCCCTCGAGTTGGCATTCCTCGCAGAGAAGGGTCTTTTCGACGCGTTCTTTCTCGCCGATCGTGGGAGTGCAGGGCCGCTGGGAGGGTGGGAATACGGTCCGGTGGGATCCTTCGAACCCATCGGTTTAGCGGGCGCGATCGCCGCGCGCACCGATCGACTCGGCATCGTCATGACGGCGTCCACCACGTACACAGAGCCGTACACGCTTGCTCGGCAATTTCTCTCTTTAGACCACCTTTCGGGAGGACGCGTGGGGTGGAACATCGTCACGAGCTACTCCCCCGACACCCTGCGCAACTACGGCCTCACCGCACATATCGACCACGATGCACGCTATGACCGTGCTACGGAAAGTCTGCAGGTCGTGCGTGAGCTCTGGCGGAGCTGGGACGAAGATGCCGTCGTGTGGGACGCTGACGCAGGGATCTGGGCGTTACCCGATGGCGTTCGCCCCATCGATCATCACGGCAAGTACTTCTCCGTTCTCGGACCCATCGACTATCCACGCTCTCCTCAGGGGGAACCGGTGCGGGTGCAGGCCGGCTCGTCTCCGCGCGGAATCCGTTTCGCAGCGGAGAACGCGGAGGTCGTCTTCACCGCGCAGACGACACTCGAGCTCGCGCGACGTTTCACAACGGACTTCCGCGCTCAGGTGGCCGCCGCAGGAAGAAGCCAGGATGAGGTGCTCGTCACTCCCGGTTTTGCGTTCGTCATCGGTTCCTCCGATGCTGAAGCGCGCGCAGAATATGAGCGTCAGCTCGACAGTGTGTGGATAGACCAGGTGCTCAATGGGCTCCAGGAGGTTGTCCTCCTCGACCTCCGTGAATATCCACTCGATGGCCCCGTTCCTCCTCTTCCTGATCCAGAAGAGGTCCAAGGGCACCGCTCCCGCCTCGAGGTCTATAAAAGAATCGCTGAGACCGAGGGACTGACGGTGCGCCAATTCGCACGTCGTGTGGCAGGCCAGCGTGGGCATAACCAGGTAATCGGAAGTCCCGAGAAGATCGCCGATGTGTTGCAGGAGTGGTTCGTCAGCGGCGCCGCCGACGGATTCAACCTCCTGCCTTCGACGCAACCGGAGCAACTTCGGCTCTTCGTCGAGCACGTCGTCCCCCTCCTGCAGGAACGTGGCCTGTATCGCCATGAATACCCCGGAGAAACCCTGCGGGCATCGCTGGGACTACCGGCGGGACCTGCATGAGTGGATCGTATGACGTTATGTGAAGCAGAGCGACTCTGTGTTAAGTCACCGCGTTGCTCTTCGTGGGGGACTTCCTAGAGTTCAGAGGTGACCGCTAACCACCGCCCCCGCACTGCGCTCTCGCGCCGGATCCTGCTCGCCCTGACCGCACTCAGCCTGGCTGCCGGAACGCTATCCGCGTGCGCAACCACGCAGAAGGACGACACCGCTTCCTCTGAGAACGCAACCGTCATCGTTGCGCTCTCCACGGAGCCCACGGTCTTCGATCCGAATCGTCAGTACTCGTATGACACCTACCGGATCGACCGCCACATCTACGAAACCCTCGTCACGGAAGACTTGTCGACTCCGGCCGAAGATGGCACTCCCGAGCTCATCCCCGGGCTTGCAGAGAGTTGGGATGTGAGCGATGACGGACGCACCTTCACGTTCCATCTCCGCAAGGACGTGACCTTCAGCGACGGCACCGCTTTTGATGCCGAGGCACTGAACTTCAACGTGCGGAGATTCACCGATCCCTCATTCGAGTACTACGACGAAGCAAGCCAGGCCCGCATGGCCGGCGTTTTCTCCACCTTGGCCTCGGCCACCGTCGTCGATGACTACACGTTCCAGTACACGTCCACGCAACCGTTCCTCGCCTTCCCTCGGTACATCGCGCAAGGCAACTACGTGCAGGGCATCTTCAGCCCCGAGGCACTCAAGGAGTACGGCAACGACGGCCTTGCCGAGCACCCCGTTGGCACGGGGCCTTATGTCTTCGTCGAGCGAGAGGCGAACGATCACACCACTCTGGAGCGCAACGAGGACTACTGGGGCGAAGCGCCTGTCGCCCAGAAGCTCATCTTCCGCACCATTACGGACGATGCTGCGCGGGCTGCTGCCCTGACCTCGGGGGAAGTTGACGTCATCTCGAATCCACCGGCCGATGCCATCGATGAATTCGAGGCACAGGGAATCGAGACTCCCGATAACTTGGGAGCGGCCAACATCGATTTCTACGGGTTCAACTGGGCAAATGAAGCCGTGCAGGATGTCCGTGTGCGACAGGCGATCATCAAGGCGATTGACCGCGAGGGACTCGTGGACACGGTGTATTCCGGCCATGCGACGGTTGCTCAGAATATCTATCCGCTCTCCAACGAGGCGTATTCCGAAGACCAGAAGGACGCGGATTTTGATCCCGACGGCGCCAAGGAACTACTCGCGGAGGCCGGGTACGGCGAGGGCGACCTCTCCATCGTGATCTCCACCTACATTCCGAAGACTGCCGAGTACATCCAGAGCAACCTCGAAGCCGTCGGCATCAATGTCGAAGTAAGAACAAGCGACTGGTTGACCTTCTCTCAGAACCTCGCTGACCCCGGTGCAGATGTGGCTCTGCAGCCGATGGCGTGGGGGTTGCTGACGGCTGACTGGCTCCGCGTAGCCTACGCAGGCTATGTCACCCGCATCGGCAACGGCGATCAGTACCTCGACGGCACTGCTGCCGCGGCCATCACCGAGGCAGCGATGAACGCAGACCAGGACACCTACGTGGAGAAGTTCCAGAAGGCCAACGAGCTCGCAATCGAGCAGGCGCTGTGGATCCCGCTCGCCTCGCCGAACGTGGGCTGGGCGTATAGCTCCTCCGTTACTGGCTTCGTCTCCCCTGGCCAGAACTGGGTCGACTTCAGCACGGTGGGCCTGAGTCAGTGATCCGATACGCCCTCTGGCGTGTCTTCTACGCACTTCTTGTCCTCTTGGGTGTGTCAGCGCTGGTCTTCGCCGTCGCCGATGCCACCCCCGGCGATCCCATCGCCGGCCAGGACACCCAGAACATGACAGCGGAGCAAATTGAGGCGCTACGCGCCAGCTACGGCCTCGACCGGCCTGCCCTGGAGCGGTATGTGAGCTGGCTCGGCGACTTCAGCACGGGACGGTGGGGAACCTCCATCACGGGAGGACGCCCCGTGGATACCCTCGTGCTGGAGCCCTATGTCAATACACTCATCCTCACGGCGGCCGCCGTGGTGCTCTGTGTGCTCGCCGGTGCCCTCATCGGCGCGATCTCCGGCTTCCGCCAGGGTGGTTTCTGGGACCGCATCATGATGGGGATTGTCCAGGTCGGCCACAATGCCCCCGCGTATTGGCTCGGGATCGTCCTTGTCGGTGTCTTCTCCCTGTGGCTGGGTCTGTTCCCCTCGTCCGGGATGGAGGACCTGCGCGGAGATGGTGGCTTCGTCGATCTCCTCCGCCACCTCGCCCTCCCGGCCCTCGCCGCTTCCTTTGGGTCCATGCTCATCCTCGCCCGCCTCGTCCGTTCGAAGATCATCGACATTTCACACACCGACTACGTCCGGCTGTTCCGTTCACTGGGCATCCCCACTTGGCGGATCCGGCTGCGGCACTATGGTCGCAATACCGCCCCCACCATCATCACAATTACCGGTCTCCAGATCGGTGCGCTCATGAGCGGCGTTCTGTTCGTGGAGAAGGTGTTCGTCTGGCCAGGCATCGGAACTCAGCTTTTCAATGCCATCGCTGCGAAGGACTACCCTGTCATCCAAGCCGCTGTCATGCTCGTCGCCGTCACCTTCGTCATCGTGAACCTGGTGACCGATGTGATCCTCGACGCCATGAACCCGCGTCTTCGTCATCGTGCGCAGGGGGCGAAATGAGCGGTCAGCTAGGCCAGGACGTTATCGCACTCGGCGCCCCGTCGACGCATGCCACAACGGGGAGGGCCGGGGGCAGGTCTCACTGGTGGCAGCGACTGCTACGCCAGCCCTGGGCCTGCGCGGGCCTCATCATCGTTCTCGTCGCCGTGTTCTCCTCACTCGCCGCCCCCTGGATCGCACCGTACGATCCCAACGCAGGTGTCGGCGGTGACAAGCTCCTGCCGATCGGCGCGGAGGGACATCTCCTAGGCACCGACGACATCGGCCGGGACGTCCTCAGTCGGCTGCTGTGGGGTGGGCGCACGGCCCTCGTCGTCGGTTTCGTCCCCGTCGCCATCGCGGTCGTCATCGCCGTCGTGCTCGGGCTCATCGCCGGGTATGCTCCGGATGTTGTCTCCGGGGTCATCATGCGGATCATCGACATTCTTTTCGCCTTTCCCACCGTGCTGTTCGCGATCGCCTTCGCCGCGCTCTACGGTCCGGGGCTGTGGCCCGTGATCCTCACGATCGTGCTCGCGGCCATCCCCTACCTCACGAGAGTCATCTACACCGAGGTGCGCGCCGAGCGCAGCAAGGAGTATGTCGATGCCGCCCGCGTGCTCGGTTCCTCGAGCGCGGGCATCCTGTTCCGCGAGATCCTCCCCAACGTCAGCGCCCCCATCATCGTCTATGCGACAAGCTGGGCGGGGGGAATGATCGTCTTCGCCGCAAGCCTCAGCGCCGTCGGCATCGGTGTGCAGCCGCCCACCGCAGACTGGGGGCGCATGGTCGCTGACGGCGCCAAACTCTTCAGCCTCGGCGCCCCGCAGCTTTCGCTGCTGCCGGGTCTTTTCATCATCCTCGTCGCCACCGGGCTGAACTGGCTCGGCGATGGGCTCCGTGACGCACTCGACCCGTACCACGACTAGGAGATCTAGCGAAATGACGACGCCGCTGCTGGAGGTATCCGGCCTCACTGTCGCGTTCACCGGAGACGGACGCCGCACGGTCGCCGTCGACGGGATCGATCTGCGCGTGGATGCGGGCGAGATCCTCGCGCTCGTGGGCGAGTCTGGCTCGGGGAAGTCGGTCACCGCCTCGGCCGTCCTCGGGTTGCTCCCCGCACGCACGAGCGCAGTGAGCGGCAGCATCCGCTTCCGCGGGGAGGAGATCCTCGGCCTGTCCGAGCGTCGGTTGCGCACCGTGCGCGGCTCCGGGATCACGATGGTGTTCCAGAATCCTCTGGGCTCGCTCGACCCCTCTTTCCGCATCCGCACGCAGTTCCTCGAGGTCATCGCGAACGGCGGGCACATGTCGAGGAAAGACGACGGAGGGCTCGCCGAGCGTTGGCTACGCACTGTGGGGCTTACTGAGACCGACCGCATCCTAAGTAGCTACCCGCACGAGCTCAGCGGTGGTATGCGCCAGCGCGTTGTGATCGCCCTCGCGGCTCTTTCCGAGCCCTCGCTGCTCATCGCAGACGAGCCGACGACGGCGCTCGACGCCACCGTGCAAAAGCAAGTGCTCGACCTCCTCCTCGAGCTGCGCTCCGCTCGCGAGCTCGCGATCCTCCTCATTACGCATGACTTCGGCGTCGTCGCGCATGCGAGCGATCGCGTCGCTGTCATGCGCCAGGGCCACATCGTCGAGACCGGGCGGACCGCGGATGTCCTCCACGCGCCGCAAGACCCCTACACGAAAGCGCTCACGGCAGCGATCCCCCGGCTAGGAGACCGCGTCAGGAGCACGGAAGGCACGCGACGCTTCGTCGTCATCGACGCCGCGGAGGACCCGGAGGTCGGGATCTCCTTCGACACACGGACGGCAGACGAGGACTCGACCCCGCCTCTCATCGCCAGAGCGCTGACGAAATCCTTCTCCCTCGGCCGAGGCCGCGCCGAATTCATTGCCGTTGACGATGTGAGTCTCGAGGTGCGGCCGCATGAGGTCCTCGGGCTCATCGGGGAGTCCGGATCGGGGAAATCAACCATCGCTCGCCTCGCGACGGGCCTGCTCACCCCGAGTTCCGGATCCATCTCCGTATTCGGTCGATCGGCCGCGGACTTGTCCTCCGCCGCAGAGCGCCGACTGTTCCGCAGGGACGTACAGATCGTCTTTCAGGACGCGACCTCCTCCCTGAACCCTCGGCGCCGGGTCGTGGACCAGATCGCCGCACCAGCCCTCCGCCTGGGTGTGCGCGAAGACAGCCGCTCCGCGCGCTCCTGGGCAGCGGAACTCCTCGACGCGGTACGGCTCCCCCGCTCCTTCGCCGACCGTTTCCCCCACGAGCTCTCCGGTGGGCAGCGGCAGCGCATCGGCATCGCTCGCGCGCTGAGCGTACAGCCACGGCTGGTCATCCTCGATGAGCCCACCTCCGCGTTGGATGCGACGACCCAGGCCCACGTCCTCAACCTGCTCCTCGAGCTACGCGACGAGCTTCGCCTCACGTACGTCTTCATCGGACACAATCTCTCGGTGGTCGAGTCCTTCTGTGACCGTATAGCGGTGCTGCGCAACGGACGCCTCCAGGAGATTTTCGACGCCGATGAACTGCTCACCGGTGAGCGCACGCTGACAACGCGTGAGCTTCTGGGCGCTGTCCTGCGCTAATCGCGGACGCCCACAGCGCCTCAGACGCGCAGCGCGTCTGCGAGGAATCCACGCCCCAGAGCGGTATCACGAGCCGATTCCAACTGCGCGGCGCGCACCGGAGCGCTCAATCCCTGCACGCGAAAGAACAGGGCCGTGCGCGCGTACAGCTGTGCGGTGTCCGCGGAGAGCAGGCCCCTCCCGCCACGCGCCGAGACGAGCGCGGCGGAGAGCACCGCGAGTGTCTCGTGGGCGAGCACCTTGAGTGATCGCGCCCTGCCATCCGGGTCTCCGGCATCGAAATTCTCGTAGGCATCAGTGCGCAACTCCACGAGCCGCTCCGCCCACGCCTCCGCGGCCTCTCTCGCCTGCTCGGACGGGGCATCGGCGAGTTCCTGGATCACTCGCTCGGCGAGCCCATAGACATGCGGCTGCGGTCCGTCCGATATGGACGCATCCTTTTCCCGCCACTGCGTGTACGGCTGGATAAAGAGCACCTCGTCGTCGCGTGCGACCACGTCTTCCACGATGAGTGTCACGGTTCGAGAGCCAGTGAGCGCCGATAGCGCAAGCGGCTCCGCCGGGAATCGGTCATCGAGCTCCAGCACCGCGACGACGACACGCGGCCCGGACTCGTCGTCCGTCACCCCGCCGAGCAGAATATGGGTGGCCAGTCCGTAACCCGTGAACCAGGAGATCTTCCCGTCGAAGCGCCAGCCCCCCTCGGCACGCGAGACACGAATATGGCGACGCGGATACGTGCGCAAATCACTCATCGCCACGCCGAGCACACCATCCGGACGCAAGACGGGCTCCAGCACGGGTGGGATACCGTCGGGGAAGAGCGGAAGCAGTGCAGGCACGAGCGCCGCGTGCTGCGTCCACACGAGCCAGGTGTTCGGGCACGCGCCCGCGATGATCTCGCTGATGCGACGCTGGGTAGCGAGCGAGTAGGCGGCGCGCGGGCTATCCGCGGTCGCCCCGGAATTGAGGGCGCCGAGCTCCGAGAGCGCACGCAGATGCGATGCGGGCACCTCGTGCGCATCGACCTCGATCGCCTGCGGGTGCAGCACCGATTCTGCGAGTCGCTCGACCGCGGCGATGACCGCTGCCTCATCTACCATCTCTCAGCCCACCTCGTCCGTTCCACGCAGATGTCCACGCAGCGTTCGCGTCTCGTAGTCCTCGCGGAAAAGACCGCGCTTGCGCAACAGTGGCACCACCTCGTCAGCGATAACCTCAAGGCCGTCGATGAGACGGTCCGGCTGCAGGTTGAAGCCGTCTGCGGCTCCGCTGCGGTACCACTGCTCGATCCGGTCGGCGAGCTGC
>JAATFJ010000213.1 GCA_015655255.1 Actinomycetales bacterium
CGATCGACGGCGAGCCCGATGAGTGCGGTGTTGGCGCCGAGCACGTCGGCTGTGCGCGGCAGCCCACCCTCCGGGAGGAGCTGCACGAAGGTCTCCCCTGCGTAGGCGCTCTCCCAGGCGTCGCGGATCTGCGCATCGGTGGCGCCGTCGGCGATGGGCGCTGTGGAGGTGGCGAGGATGCCGCGCGCCATGGGGACGATGACGGGGGTGAAGGATATGCGGACGTCGGCGGGATCGACACCGCCCGCGGCGACGAGCGCCTGACGGATCTCGGGGATATGCCGGTGGGTACCGCCCACCCCGTAGGGGTTGGCGGATCCGAGGATCTCGCTGCCGAGCAGGTGGGGTTTGAGGCTCTTGCCCGCGCCGGACGGGCCGACGGCGAGCACGGAGACGATGTCGGCCGGGTCAATGACGCCCTCGGCGACGCCGGGGGCGAGGCTGAGGCTCACGGTGGAGGCGTTGCATCCAGGGGCGGCGATGCGTGTCGCGCCGCGCAGGTTCTCGCGCTGCTTCGTTCCCCCCACGGTCAGCTCCGGGACCCCGTACGTCCAGGGCTCGTGGAAGGCGCCGCCGTAGAAGGCGTCCCACGCGTCCAGCGAGGTGAGCCGGTGGTCGGCGCCCGCGTCGATGACGAGGGGCACGTCCTTCAGCGCATCCGTGTACTGCCCGGACTGGCCGTGCGGGAGGGCGAGGAAGACGATGTCGTGGCCGGAGAGGACTTCGGGGCTCGTCTCCTGCAGCGTGAGGTGCGCGAGGGAACGGAGGTGCGGTTGGTGCGCGACGAGGGGCTGGCCCGCGTTGGCGTGCGCGGTGACGGTGCGGATCTCGATGTCGGGATGACTCGCGAGCAGACGGAGGATCTCGCCGCCCGCATAGCCGGATGCGCCGGAGACGGCGACGGTATACGTCATGGGTTCTACCTTAACGGTCAGTGGTCGGGACGGAACACGGCGACACCGGTGCCCGCGCCAGAAGGGCCGGGCTTTCGGGGTCGCCTAGAGTCGGCGTCCGCCGCGACGTCGGCACACCGGAGCAACGCTCAGAGCGAGCGTCAGCGAAACGGGTGCGGCCGAAGGCATGCAGGAACCGTACCGCGCACGACTCCTCCCCCGCAACTTCCCCGCCGCGCCCCGCGCCCGGCCCCACGCCCGGCACCCCCGCACCCCGCACCCCCGCAGCCCGCAGCCCGCAGCCCGCAGCCCGCAGCCCGACCCTCACCCGCCCAGCCCCACCCGTTTGCATGACTATTTCCCGTTTGCATGAGGATCCGCCCGCGAATCCTCCTGCAAAGCGCATCGAGTCATACAAACGGTGAACGACCCCCGGATCGCGCCGGGGAATTTGTCTTGGCATCGAGATATTTATCTTGACATCAAGATAAATCGGGGGTCTAATTTTAGGTAAGGCATACCTAATCAAGCAAAGGAGCCCAGCTATGACAGAGGTCCAGGATCTTGCCCGTTTCGTCGAGGCCGCACAGCTCGACGAACTCTCCCCCGCAGCACTCGAGCAACTGAAGATTCGCGTGCTCGACACCCTCGGCGTGGCGATCGGGGCGCTCGACGCCGAGCCCATCGTCGCCATCCGTTCCCTCATCGACGATCTCGGCGGAACGCCGCAGTCGACCCTCATCGGCGGGGGGAAGACGAGCCCGGAGCGCGCCGCGTTCTACAACAGCGCGCTGAGCCGCTACCTCGACTTCATGGACGCCTACCTCGCCAAGGGCGAGACCAACCACCCTTCGGACAACTTCGGCGCCGTGCTCGCCGCGGCCGAGGCCGCCGATGCTTCCGGTGCCGCCCTCCTCACGGCGTTCGCCGTCGCCTACCAGGTGCACACGCGCCTCTCCGATGTCGCGCCCGTACGCGCGAAGGGCTTCGACCACACCACGCAGGGCGCCTTCGCCGCTGCGGCCGCAGCAGCCAAGGCCTTCGGTCTGGAGGCGGATGAGATCGCCAACGCCATCGCCATCGCGGGAACGGCCAACGTCGCGCTCCGCGTCACCCGCACGGGAAATCTCAGCCACTGGAAGGGTCTTGCCTACCCGCACGTCTCCAAAGAGGGAACGTGGGCCGCGATGCTCGCCGCGCGCGGCATCACGGGACCGGAGGAGGTCTTCGAGGGGAACAAGGGCTTCAAGGACTCGATCGCCGGCGACTACGAGCTCGACTGGTCGAAGGAGGACCTGGAGAGCGTCCGCCGCACGATCATCAAGAAATACAACGCCGAGATCCACTCTCAGTCGGCGCTGGAGGCTGCCCTCGACATTCGCAACCAGGAGGGCTTCCGGGTATCCGAGATCCAGAGCGTCAAGCTCACCACCTTCGATGTCGCCTACTCCATCATCGGCGGCGGCGAGGAGGGCGACAAGCAGAGCATCCGCACCAAGGAGGAAGCCGACCACTCCCTCCCCTGGATGCTCGCGGTCGCGCTCCTTGACGGTCAGCTCACCCCGGCGCAGTACGAGCCGGAGCGCATCGTCCAGGACGATGTGCAGAACCTCATGAAGCTCGTGCGCATCACCCCCAGCGACGAGTTCTCCGCACGCTTCCCCGCCGAGATGCCCGCCGACCTCGCCATCACGCTGCGCGACGGCACGACGTTCTACGCCTCGCACGACTCCTACGAGGGCTTCACCGACAATCCGCTCACCTGGGAGACGGCGCGCGCAAAGTTCGACTCCCTTGTCACCCCGTTCACGGATGAGGCGCTGCGCGATGAAATCGCGAACGTCGTACACAACCTCGAGAACGAGAAGACCACCACGCTCACTGCTGCGCTCGCCCGCGTCGCGAACGTCCGCAGCTGACAGACCTGACCGAAAGAGAAGGAAAGAAATCATGACCAACGCAGTACCGCACGACGTTTCGTTCAACTTCGTCCCCCGGGCCTACCGCCCAGCGAAGCCGCGCACCTTCGGCATCACCGAGGTCCGCGCCCCCTACTACTACACCTTCGGCACGCGTCGACTCAGCGATGTCTTCGACGTCGCGGGGCAGTGGGTCGACGGCATCAAGTGGGCCGGCGGCTCCTTCGCGCTCCTCCCCACCGAGCAGGTGCGCGCCTTCAGCGACATCGCGCACGAGAACGGCGCCTACGTCTCCTCCGGCGGCTGGCTCGAGACCGTGCTCCGCTACGGTGACGACGCCGTCGACCAGTACCTCAAGGAGGCCAAGGAGGTCGGCTTCGACGTCATCGAGATCTCCACGGGCTTCATCATGCTGAACACCTCAGGACTCCAGCGCCTCGTAGAAAAGGTAGTCAAGGCGGGCCTCAAAGCGAAGCCGGAGCTGGGAATCCAGATCGGTTCCGGAGGCGACTCCACGGAGGCGGAGCTCGCGGGCGAGGGCAAGAAGGACATCGGCGATCTCATCGACCGCGGGAAGAAGACGCTCGAGGCCGGCGCGTCGATCATCATGATCGAATCCGAGGGCATCACCGAGAACGTCCGAGAGTGGAACACGGGCGCCGCGGCCTCTATTATCAACGGACTCGGGCTCGAGAACGTCATGTTCGAAGCCGCGGACGGACCGGTCTTCGAGTGGTACATCAAGAACTACGGCAACGAGGTCAACCTCTTCGTCGACCACTCCCAGATCCTCCAGCTCGAGGGCCTGCG
>JAATFJ010000372.1 GCA_015655255.1 Actinomycetales bacterium
GGCGCCCTTGGCATAGGTGATGCCGTCGAAGTTCAGCTTCGCTGCCTCCAGATCGGCGATGTCCGCGACGATGGGGTGCGTCGTCGGCAGCTGGTCCTGCTGATACGCCCACGCCTTGCGTCCGTTCGCGAAGCGCGTCCAGGCATCTGTGTAACGAGTGGCGACGGCGGAGGCGTGCGAGCCCATGTAGTCGGCGAAGGACTCCTTGAGCCAGAGATCGTCCCACCAGCGCATCGTGACGAGATCCCCGAACCACATATGCGCCATCTCGTGCAGGATCGTGTTCGCCCGCGCTCCGCGCTGTGCCGCGGTCGCCGCGCCGCGGAAGACGTACGACTCCGTGAAGGTCACGAGGCCCGGGTTCTCCATGGCGCCGAGGTTGTACTCCGGGACGAAGATCTGATCGTACTTCCCCCACGGATAGGGGAACGCGAAGGCATCGGCATAGAAGTCCAGCCCCTGCCTCGTGACCTCGATGATCTCGTCCGCCTCGAGGTACTCCGCAAGGGAGGCGCGGCAGAGGACGCCGAGCGGGACGACGAGATCACCGCGGCGCCACTCCCCCTCCACGCGGTGGTATGGACCCGCCGCAACGGCGGTGATGTAGCTCGACAGGGGCGGTGTCGGCGCGTATTCGAGGAGCTGCGCGCCATCGGCGGTCTGTCGCGAGACGACGGGCTGGTTGGAGAGCACCTCCCAGCCGTCCGGCGCGTGCACGACGAAGGTGAATGCCGCCTTAATGTCGGGCTGCTCGAAACAAGCCATGACCCGGCGCGAATCGGCGGGCTCGTACTGCGTGTAGAGGTAGGTGGCGCCGTCGGCGGGATCGACGAAGCGGTGCAGCCCCTCGCCGGAGCGGCTGTACGCGCCGACGGCTTCGACGACGACCTCGTTCTGTGCGGCGAGACCACGCAGCCGGATGCGTGCGCCGTCCCAGTCGACGTCTTGCTCCACACCGTTGACGATGACGCGGTGCACGGATTCGCCGAGGAAATCGATCCAGGTCTCTCCCGCCCGCGCATCGAAAACGAGGGTCGTCCGCGTAGGGAAACCGGTCACGTCGGGGTCTTCGGCCGATCGAAGATCGAGCTCGACCCGGACGGTGTGCAGGGAGAGGGAGCGGGCCCGTGCGGAGGCTTCCTCACGGCTGAGATTCGCAGACGTCATGAATCCATGCTTTCACGCCGACGATGCTCTTCATCCCGAATGCGCGTGCGCGAGCTGCGACACCGACTCCGCGAACGCGCGGATGCCCAGGGCGATATCCGGTGTGCTCACGAACTCATCCGGGTGATGGCTCACTCCGTCGGGATTGCGCAGGAACAGCATCCCCACCGCGGTGACCGCGCCCAGGGCCATGCCGTCGTGTCCCGCCCTGCTGAAGATCACGGGGGCGGTGTCGGAGCGCGTCGGGAGGGTGCGCCCGATGCCTGCGCGCAGCACATCCTGCAACTGCGGATCACAGAACACGGCCGGTGCGTTGTGCACCTCTCTCGCGACCCAGCGCAGGCCACGGCGGCCCATGATGGCGTCAAGATCACGGCCGATCGCATCCCACACCCTGTCGCGCTCGCCGTCGAACTCCCCGCGGAGGTCGAGGCTCAGCCGCACCTGTCCGGGGATGACGTTGACGGCGCCGGGGAACGCCTCGAACTGACCGACCGTGCCGACGATGTGGTGCTCCTGCCGGCAGATCTGCTCGATCGCGAGCGCCGCCTCGCTCGCCCCGAGCAGCGCATCTCTACGCATGTCGTAGGGGGTACCGCCCGCATGCCGGGCCTCGCCCTCCACTGTGAGCTGGAACCGTCGCGCGCTCGCGATGGAGGACACCACGGCGAGCGGTTCCTCGTACCGGTCCAGCTCCGGTCCCTGCTCGATATGCGCTTCCAGGTACCCGATCAGCTGCGCCGGACGTCGTGCGGCCTCGCCGATGCGACCGGGATCGAGACCGAACTCCCGGTACGCCTGCCGCAGCGTGACGCCGTCCTCGTCGAGGAGGTCCCACCAGCGGTCGTCCCAGACACCCGCCACGGCAGAGGAGCCAAGGAGCGCCTTGCCGAAGCGGGTCCCCTCCTCGTCCGAGAAGGCAATGACCTCGAGGGGGAACGGCAGCCGCGACCCCCGGCCCGCAGGATCGCGGAGGAGCCGGACGACCTCGATCGCCATGAGGACGCCGACGATGCCGTCGAAGCGTCCTGCGTCGATGACCGTGTCGAGATGGGAGCCGAGCAGCAGCGCGGGCGCATCGGGGTCCGCGCCCGTCGCGGGCTCGATGCGCCCCACCTGATTGCCCGCCGCATCCTGCCAGGTGCGCATCCCCACTTCGCGCATCCACTCCGCCGCGAGGCGGTTCACACGTGCGTGCTCCGGCGAGAGATAGACACGGTCAATGCGTCCGGGAGTCGCCGTCACTCGGGCGAGCTCATCGCAGCGCGCGGCGACCCGTCGCGCCGCCGCAACGATGTGATCGGGCGGGAACGACTCGCGTGCCGCGATCACCGCCTTACGCCTCCCGATACAGGTCGGCGGCCGCCTCGACGCCGCCGCCAACGGGAACGGCCACGCCGAAGCGGCGCAGCACCGCTTCGAGGGCGACGAGGGTCGTGAGCACGGCGTCCTTCCTGGCGTTGTATCCCATGGTGCCGATGCGCCACACCTTCCCGTGCAGCGGACCGAAGGAAGTGCCGATCTCAATGCCGAAGTCGTCCAGCACCGCCTGCCGAGCGGCATCCCCCGGCAGCCCCTCCGGGATGACGACAGCGAGCACGTTGGCCATCTTGTGTGTCGTGTCCCCGAAGACGGAGAGTCCCAGCTCCTCGACGCCCGCGCGCATGGCGTCGCCCGCGAGGCGATGCCGGTCGATGACGGCCTGACGCCCCTCGGTGAGGAGAACGCGCGCGCACTCGCGTGCCGCGTAGAGCATGGACGTCGCCTCGGTGTGGTGATTAAGACGCCGCGGACCCCAGTAGTCCAGGATCATGCCGAGATCGAAATAGTTCGAGCGGATGAATTCTGCGGCAACCGGGTCGCCCGCCTCGCGGATGCCGGCCTCGACGCGGCCCCGGGAACGGATGACCTCCACGGCGCGGCCGCTCAGCGTGATCGGCGCGGAACCGCTGGGGCCGCCCAGGCACTTCTGCAGCCCCGCCGTCGCCGCATCCACCCCCCAGGCATCCGCCTCGAAGGCGTTGCCGCCCAGAGAGGCCGTCGCATCCGTGTAGAACAGCACGCCGTGGCGCGCGCAGATCTCGCCGATCTCATCGAGCGGCTGGTTCATCGTCGTCGAGGTGTCGCCCTGCACGAGGGCCAGCAGCGTGGGACGCACGCGGACGATGGCCTCTTCGATCGCGGACGGGGTGAACACCTGCCCCCATTCCGTCTCGATCGTATGCACCTCGGCGAGGGCGCGCTCTGCGATCTCCGCGAGGAGGTGGCCGAAGCGGCCGAAGACGGGCACGAGCACGCGGTCGCCCGGTCGGATGAGGGAGACGAGCGCAGCCTCGATCCCCGCCCGCGAGGTGCCGTCGACGAGGAGAGTCGCCTCGTTCGTCGTCGCCCAGACGGCACGGTACAGCTCCTGGGTCTCGGACATGGTCGCGGTCATGAAGGGGTCGTACTGTCCGACGAGCCCCGCAGACATCGCACGCAGCACCGAGGGGTACGCGCCGATGGGACCGGGCCCCATGAGAAGGCGAGCGGGCGGGTCGATGGGCTGGATCATTCTTCTTCCGATCTTTCCTGGCTGTTCTCGCCTCCGCGGGCGGCGGCCTCCAGCTGCCGAGCGAGCCGGACGAGAGCGATGTCGGTGCCCGCACGCGCGAGGAGGGAGACGCCGACGGGTGCCCGGCCGAGAGAGGACGGCACGGTGAGTACGGGCATGCTCAGCGCGGGCAGTCCGGCGACGGCCGCGGGCGTCGTCATCCGCAACGTCGCGGTGCGGATGCGGTCGATATCGGCGGCGTCGGCGCTCCGGGACGGCGCCGCGCCGGGTACGGTCGGCAGCACGAGCACGGCATCGGTGACGAGCGCCTCCAGACGCGTGCGTTGCTCCGCGAGCGCCGACCTCGCCGCGTCCTCCTCGGCCGCGGAGACCGTCGCGGCCGCGCGGAATCGCTCCGCCACGGCGGCGCCGACGGCGCCGGGATGCTCGCTCAGCCAAGTGCCATGATTGCGCCAGGCTTCCGCGGCCTGCACCGTGCGGAATGCCGCGTGGGCCGAGGCGAGGTCGCCCACGGAGACCGTGTCGATCCGAGGAGCAGCGGCAGCAGCGCGGAGGCGGTCGAGGAATCCCTCGAAGGCCGCGATCGTCTCCGGCTCTGCAGCCTCGACCGCTTCCCTCACGACGAGGAGTCGGGCGGGGAGGTCGTCCGCGGAGGCGCCGTAGACGTTCTCCGTCGAGTCGGAGCTGTCGAAGCTCAGGCACCAGTCCGCGACGCGTTGCAGCGTCTCCCCGTCCCGTGTGATCCAGCCCACGCTGTCGAAGCTCTGCGCGAGCGGGAGCAGTCCCTGACGGGGTACGAGCGAGTGCGTCGTGCGCAGTCCCCACAGTCCCTGATACGAGGCGGGCACGCGTACGGACCCCGCTGTGTCTGTGGCGAGGCCCACATCGGCCTGTCCCAACGATACGGCCGCTGCGGGGCCGCTCGACGATCCGCCGGGGAGGGCGCCGGGGAGAACGGGATTAGGTGGAGTGCCGTAGTGGACGTTGTCGCCCGCGATCGAGTAGGCGAACTCATCGGTGCGAGCGATGCCGCGCAGGGACGCCCCGCCGTGCAGCAGGTCGGCGACGGCGGGGGCGGTCGTCGTCTCTGCGCGTGCCGAGTCTAGGTACCCGGGATTGCCCGCACCGATGCGGTAGCCCTTGATCGCGAAGAGGTCTTTCACGGCGACGGTGAGCCCCGCGAGCGGCCCCTCCCAGGCACCTTGGAAGAGCGGGTCGCCGACCATGCGCCAGATCGATCGGTCGAACGCCGCCTGCGGGTCCACGGCGCGGCGGCCCGCCGAGATGCCGGGGTCGCTCACGAAGTCGGCCTCGCGGATGCGCGCATGCAC
>JAATFJ010000164.1 GCA_015655255.1 Actinomycetales bacterium
GGAAGGCCACCGCCTCGGCCACCGTCGCGCCGGGGAGGATCTCCCGTGCCACGGCCTCCTGTTCCGCGACCATCCGGGCGAGTTCTTCCTTTCCCCACTCGTACGTCTCGTCGAGGTCGATCGTCGCCCCGAGGAAACGGCGCGAGGCAAGGGCGTACAGCTCACGCCCCACACCGTCCTGCTCTTCTGCCGCTTCGGCGAGCGTCCCCGTGAGGAAGGTGCGCAGTTCGTCATAGGCGATACGGGCCGCTGAGGCGTTGTTCGAGAGATCGCGGGCGAGGGACGCGGGCAGTTGTCCCTCCTCGGGTGTCGCCTCCGCGACGAAGGCGGCGAAGAAGCCGTCGTCCGCGCTGTACCGTGCGATCTGGGTGGCGACCTCGTGTACCTGCCGCCGCGCCGGCACGATACTGCGGGAGATCCCTTCCCGCAGGGTGGCGATATAGCCCTGCAGCGCCTGCGGCACCGCGGCGAGTCGCCGCGCAATCATCCGCCAGTCTTCGAGGGTGCCCGTGGGCATGAGGTCGTAGACGGAGCGGATGTCCTGCGCGGGAGAGTCGAGCACATTGAGGTCGCGGAAGTGCCAGCCGGCGTCGTACAGCTCCCCCTCGAGCCGCAACTCCGCGCCCAGGTCGGTCCGGGTGACCTCGTCGACCGCGTCGGCGGGGGCCAGCCCATCGAGCGCCGCGAGGACCTGAGTGCGGGCCTCGTGACGCTCCGCATGGCCGTCGGGGCTGAGATCCGCGTACCGATCATCGGCGTCGTGGCGGCCGATATAGGTGCCGACGGTGGGTTCCAAGCGGGCGATGGTATCCACCCAGCCCTCCGCAAGAGCATCGATCGAGGTCGCTGTCCGAGGCGTGACGGTCATCTTCTCAGCGTAGCGCCGAGGCCGTCGTCAGTGCGCAGCGGCGTTCCAGTCCGTTCCCCGGCCCACACTGACATCGAGCGGCACAGAAAGGGTGGCCGCCGTGGCCATGCGCTCGCGGACGATCTGCTCAACGACGTCGCTTTCTCCTGGCGCGATCTCGACGACGAGTTCGTCATGGATCTGCAACAAGACCCTCGAACGCAGTCCCTGTTCGCGCAGATCTTCGTGCACCTGGAAGAGCGCAATCTTCATGATGTCGGCGGCGCTGCCCTGGATCGGCGCGTTGAGCGCGGCGCGTTCGGCGTTCTCACGAAGGACCCGGTTCGGGCTGGACAGATCCGGGAACGGGCGCCGACGTCCGAAGATCGTCTCCGTGTAGCCGATCTCCTTCGCCGCAAGCACCGAGGCACGGAGGTAATCGCGGACGGCCCCGAACCGGGAGAAATATTCCATCATGAGCTGCTTCGCCTCTGATTGCTCGATGCGCAGCTGCTTGGAGAGCCCGAAGGCGGAGAGCCCGTAGACGAGGCCGTAGGACATGGCTTTGACCTTTGAGCGCATGGCGGCGGTGACATCGGCGGGTTCGACGCCGAAGACACGTGAGCCCACGAATCGGTGCAGATCCTCACCGATGCGGAAAGCTTCGATGAGGCCGGCGTCCCCGGACAGATGCGCCATGATCCGCATCTCAATCTGCGAGTAATCGGCCGTGAGCAGCGTCTCGTAGCCCTCCCCCACACGGAAGGCGCTCCGGATCCGGCGGGACTCCTGCGAGCGCACCGGGATGTTCTGCAGGTTGGGGTCGGTGCTGGAGAGTCGACCGGTCTGGCTGCCCGTCTGCAGGTAGGTCGTGTGGATGCGGTGGTCCGGCGCGATGGCGGTGTCGAGGGATTCGATGATCTGACGGAGCTTGGTCGCCTCCCGATGCTGCAGGAGCAGCCCGAGGAACGGGTGCGGGTGCGTCTCCTGGAGTTCGACGAGGACAGCGGCATCGGTGGAGTAGCCCGTCTTGGTCTTACGGGTCTTGGGGAGCTGGAGGTCTTCGAACAGCACCTCCTGGAGCTGCTTGGGCGAGCCGAGGTTCACCTCGCGTCCGATGGTGGCGAACGCCTCCGCCGCGATGCCGTCGGCACGCACCCCCAGCTCCGCGGAAAACCCCGAGAGGACATCGTGGGAGACGGCCACGCCGACGACCTCCATCTGGGCGAGAGCCGCAAGCGTCGGCAGCTCGATCTCCGTGAGCACCGTGGCGAGCTCGGCAGGAAGGGCTTCGCGCAGTGCCTCTGCGGTACGCAGCGTGAACCAGGCTTCCTGCGACGGAGTCACGCCCTCGTGCTCGGGCACGAGCTGGCTGGGGTCCGCCTCCGGGAGCTTCTCCCCCAGGAACCTGTCGACGAGGTGGGCAAGCGTCTTGTCCGGGAAACTGGGCCGTAACAGCCATCCCGCGAGCAGGGTGTCGTAGGCGAGCCCGCCCAGCACGATCCCTGCGCGCAGAACC
>JAATFJ010000034.1 GCA_015655255.1 Actinomycetales bacterium
ACAGCGCGCATCTCGCCCGGCTCGTGCTCACCCGGGTCGTCGCGCCGGGACAGGAGGGCGGTGGGCTCTCCCGTGCCGAGGTGGACGAGGAGGTCGAGGCGGCCGTCCGTGCGCAGATCGCGCGTACCGCCGCCGACTATCAGGTCGATCTCGTGGACGAGTCCTTCATCCTCCGGCTCACCCTGCACGTGCAGAATCTTCTCCGGCGTGCGGAGGAGCGCGCATGGACGCGGAACCCGCTCACGCGCTCGCTGAAGTCCTCCTATCCGATGATCTTCGAGGTCGCCGTCTCCATCGCGAGCGGTCTGCACGACCTGCTCGGAGTGCCGTTGCACGACGATGAGATCGCCTATATCGCCATGCACGTCGGGGGACGATTGGAGCGCAGCAGGAAGTCCGAGACGATCCTCACCGCGACGATCGTGTGCCCCGGCTATTACGAACTGCATGAGCTGCTCCGCTCCAGTGTGGACCGGTCGCTCGGGTCCGCGATCGAGGTGCGTAGTGTCGTCACCCGGGTTGATCCCGAGTGGGAGGACATCGACACCGACCTCGTCCTCACGACGATCGATCCGGGGATCGCGGGAGACCGTTACGTGCAAATCCAGCCGTTCCTCGGCGATGCGGACATCGACCGTATTCAGCAGGCCGCCGCGCGGGTGCGGCGTACGCACCGGTTGACCCGCCTGCGCGAAGAACTGTCCCGGTATCTGCACGCGGATGCCTTCCTCCGCCCGGTCCCCGACGTCGGCGACGAGCACATTATCCGCGCTCTCGGCGGGCAGCTCGTCGACGCGGGGCTCATCGACGAGGACTACGTGGAGAACACGATCGTGCGCGAGCGGATGTCCTCCACGGCCTTCACCGATGCGCTCGCCGTCCCGCACGCGCTGCAGATGACGGCGCAGCGCACGGCGATCGCGCTCGGCATCGCCGACGGTTCGGTCGCCTGGGGCGATGGGCGCGTGCAGGTTGTCGCGCTTACGGCATTCAGTGAGAACGACCGGGCCGCGTTCCAGACGGTCTTCGAGCAGCTCGTCGAGGTGTTCAGCGAGCGGGAGAGCGTCCAGCGCCTTCTCCGCCGCGGGACCAGCTTCGACGCTTTCCTCGACGAGCTCGTCGCCGTCATCGACGGGTGAGCGGGGGCGGGGCGTCCGGACGACGTCCCCCGCTCAGCTCCCCGGGGCGTGGACGTCGGCCATAAGGGCGAGCACGTCGTCGGCGCCGGGACCGTCGACCGTGTGCAGCACGACGACATCGCCCTGCGTGAGGGCGAGATCCATCACGGCGAGCACGCTGGACAGCTCGACGCTCGTTCCGTCCGCGGTCGTGAGGGTTACGGGGGAGGAATGGGCGAGGGCGAGCCGGGCCAGCTCGGCGACGGGGCGGGCATGCGCGCCGTTGTGGGCGCTGATGACGAGGCGTCGCCGGGGCATGGTCAGCCGCCGATCTCGGCGAGCAGCGTCCGTACGGCGGCATCGAGACGGGCGATGGATGCGGCGGCGGCCGCGTCGTCGTCCGCGCGGGCGTCGAGGTACACCTTGAGCTTGGGCTCGGTGCCGCTGGGGCGCACGATGACACGCGCTCCGCTCTCCAATCGGTAGCGGAGCACATCTCCGGAGGGTGCGCCGGGCGCGGCGTGCAGGAGATCATCCGCGCCCTGCACGGCGTCGTCCCCGAAAGTCGCGGGCGGCTGCGCGCGCAGGGCTGCCATGATGCGGGCGATGATCTGCACATCGTCCACGCGGATCGACACCTGACCGCTCGCGAAGTGCCCGTATACGTCGCCGAGGGCCGCGAGGAGGTCGGCGATGGTCTCGCCACGCTCCGCCGCCTCCGCGGCGAGACCGAGGATCGCGACCGCGGCGGAGATTCCGTCCTTGTCCTTCACGGTCTCCGGGTTGACGAGGTAGCCGAGCGCCTCCTCGTAGCCGAAGACGATGCCCGGGGCGCGGGAGATCCATTTGAACCCCGTGAGCGTCTCGTGGAAGTCCAGTCCGTGGTGTGCGGCGATGGCGCCGAGACCGGGGGAGGAGACGAGGGAGCAGGCGAGCGTCGCCCCGGGAGTCCCCTCGGCGGCGCGCGCGGCCCGGGCGCCGAGGAGCAGCCCGATCTCGTTGCCGCTCAGCCGTCGCCAACCGCAGGTCGTCGCGGGGTCGGGGATCGCCACGGCGAGCCGGTCCGCATCGGGATCGTTCGCGATGGCGAAGGACGCGCGCACCTGACGGGCGCGGGCGAATGTGAGATCCATCGCCCCCGGTTCCTCCGGATTGGGGAAGGAGACGGTGGCGAAGGAGGGGTCGGGGTCGCGCTGGGCAGCCACGACGCGCGGCTGCGGATACCCCGCTGCGGCGACGACGCGGGAGAAGGTCTCCCAGCCCACGCCGTGCAGCGCCGTGTACACCCAGGTGAATCCCGTGCCCGCGGGTGCGGGGGCCACCGCGGCCGTCGCGGAGACGTAGGCGTCGACGACGGACTCCGCGGCGATCTCGTAGTCCGTGGAGCGCGGCAGGGTGCGGATGTCGTCGGCGTCGGCGATGCGCTGGATCGCGGCGGCGATCTCCGCATCCGCGGGCGGGACGATCTGCGAGCCGTCGTCGTCGCCGCCGAGATAGACCTTGTAGCCGTTATCGTTCGGGGGATTGTGGCTCGCCGTCACCATGACGCCCGCGTCGGCGCCGAGGTGGCGCAGCGCAAAGGCGAGGACGGGTGTGGGGAGCAAGCGGGGGAGCAGGATCGCACGGAGGCCCGCACCGGCGAAGACCTCCGCGGAGTCCTCGGCGAAGCGGCGGGAGTTCTTCCTGCCGTCGTAGCCGATGACGATCGACGGCGTACCCGCCGTCTTCTCGCGGAGATAGGCGGCGAAGCCCGCCGCGGCCTGGGTGACGAGCACGCGGTTCATCCGGTTCGGTCCGGCGCCGAGGGCCCCGCGCAGCCCCGCCGTCCCGAAGGCGAGGCGGGTGCCGAAGCGGTCGTCGAGATCCGCGAGCGCGTCCGTGTCTCCGCCCGCCGCGCGCGTGACGATGCCCGCGAGTGCATCGCGCGTCTCCGGATCGGGGTCCTGCCGCAGCCACGCACGCGCCTGGCCGAGGCGCGCCTCCGCGGTGCTCACAGTGCCTCGATGACGCGGGCGAGCAGCGCTGAGATGACCGGCTCGGCCTTCTGGCCCGCCTCGATGACCTCGGCATGGCTGAGGGGGGAGTCCTGGATGCCCGCGGCAAGGTTGGTGATGAGGGAGAAGCCGAGGATCTCCATGCCCGCTTCGCGCGCGGCGATCGCTTCGAGAGCCGTCGACATGCCCACGATGTGCCCGCCGATGGCCTTGGCCATCTGCACCTCGGCGGGGGTCTCATAGTGCGGCCCACGGAACTGCGTGTAGACGCCCTCATCGAGACTCGGGTCGACGGTGCGCGCGATGTCGCGCAGTCGTCGAGAGTACAGATCCGTGAGGTCGACGAAGGTCGCGCCCTCGAGCGGGGAATCCGCGGTGAGGTTGATGTGATCGCTGATGAGCACGGGCTGACCGGCCGTCCACATGGTCTTGATGCCGCCGGCGCCGTTGGTGAGCACCATGGTCTTCGCCCCCGTGGCGGCGGCCGTGCGGACGCTGTGCACGACGCGGCGGACGCCGTGTCCCTCGTAATAGTGCGTGCGTGCGCCGATGACGAGGATGCGCCGTCCCGTGGGGCTGAGGATGCTGCGCAGCGTACCGGGGTGGCCCGCGAGGGCGGGCTTCGAGAAGCCTGTGACCTCGGTGGCGGGAATGGTCGCGATGGTCTCGCCGATGAGCTCCGCGGCCTTGCCCCATCCGCTTCCCAGCGTGAGGGCGATGTCGTGCTGTGCGACGCCAGTGAGCCGGGCGATGTCCGCAGCGGCGGTGGCGGCGACCTCGAACGGATCGGTGGTCGTGTCGTCGAGGGGGTTCTGTGCGGTTTCGGACATAGAACCACTCTAAGGAAGGTGCGGGCTTCGACGCGAAGATTGGGAGAGAATGGGGATCATGTCTTCCACGACTTTCGAGCGCACTCAGAGCGTCGCCGTTCTCGGCGGCGGACCCGGCGGTTACGAAGCGGCGCTCGCGGCCGCACAGCTCGGCGCGGAGGTGACCCTGGTGGAGCGCGTCGGGGTGGGTGGTTCCGCTGTCCTCACCGACGTTGTCCCCTCTAAGAGCCTCATCGCCACGGCAGACGCGGCCGTCGCTATTTCCGAGGCGAGCGATCTCGGCGTGCAGTTCTACGCCAAGGGCGCGGAGGGCAAGCCGCTCAAACCGGAGATCGCGATCAACCTCGCCGCCGTGAA
>JAATFJ010000096.1 GCA_015655255.1 Actinomycetales bacterium
AGAGATCGCGGCCCTGGGGAACTCCGTGCCGAAGCGGCGTGCGGAGTTCGCGACCGTACGCGCCTGCGCTCGCCGCGCGCTCGCCGGGCTGGGTTCTCCACCGGCACCCATCCTCCCCGGTCCCGGGCGAGAACCTCTGTGGCCGGAGGGTGTCGTCGGCAGCCTCACCCATTGCGATGGGTTGCGGGCGGCGGCAGTGGCGCGTGCGGACGATATCGTCGCCCTCGGTATTGACGCAGAGGTGCATGCGCCGCTTCCCGGTGGCGTCGCCGGTCTTGTCACGGTGGGGGCCGAGCCCGAAATGCTGGTGCGGCTGGCGGCGATGGAGCCGTCGGTCTTCTGGGATCGGCTGCTGTTCAGCGCGAAGGAGAGCGTCTACAAGGCCTGGTATCCGCTCATGCACACGTGGCTGGACTTCACCGAATGCGAGTTTGAGATCGCGGTCAACGGCACCTTCCGCGGGCGGCTCCTCGTGCCGGGGCCTGTGGTAGTGGCGCGCGAGGTGACGTCATTTCCCGGGCGCTGGGCGGTGCGCGGAGGCCACATCGTCACGGCGGTGTGCCTGGAGAGATAAGCGACGCTCGAAAGATCACCGCATCTTTCCGGGAAATTATCTCGCACGGAGCGCGATTGTCGGGCATGGTGAACTAAGGGGAACCTAAGGAAGGGAAACCTATGCCAGACCTGCTCGCGGTCAGCGATCTTCGCGTCGGATACATCGGGAAGAGAGAAACCGTCGAGCGCGTCCAACCGAGCGGGGATGATGACTGGCTCATCGTCGCGGGAGACGTGGGTGAGCGGTTCTCGGATATCGTCTGGACCCTGAAAACACTGCGCTCGCGCTTCGCGAAGGTCATCTGGGCTCCCGGGAACCGCGACCTCTGGACCCAGGTGGGCGATCCCGTCACCGCGCGCGGTGCCCTGCGCTACGAGAAGCTTGTGCGGAAGCTGCGTGCCGCGGACATCGTCACGCCCGAGGACCCCTATCCGATCTGGGAAGGCCGCTGCGGTCCTCTGGTCATCGTGCCGCTCTTCCTCCTCTACGACTTCACCTTCCGTTCCGAGGGCGTCTTCTCCACGGATGATGCACGGGAGCGGGCGCATCGAGCCCGCATCGATGCCCCCGACGAGGATCTCCTGTTCCCTGATCCTTACCCCACGGTCGAGGAATGGGCGGCGGCACGCAGGGCTATTGCGCGGGCGCGTTTGGACGCGCTGCCGGGCGAGGCGCGGACGATTCTCGTGAGCCACTATCCGCTCGTGCGCGATCCTCTCGCCGATCTCGATTCCCCGGAGTTCGCCCCGTGGTGCGGATCGGCGCACACCGCGGAGTGGCCAGAGCACTATCGCGCGGAAGCGGTGGTGTTCGGCCACCTCCACGGACCCGTCACGACGTGGGTCGGCGGTATCCCGCACTACGACGTCTCCTTTGGCGGCCCGTACGTGGTGCCGACGCCGCATCGCGTCGTGCGGGTCCCCGAGGGCGAGCTACTCTTGCCTGCGCGCTGAGGGGAGGGGAACCTCCCGTCGTGCATTCCTTAACAGACGTGGGAAAATGCCACCGACTGGCGAGGATGCGCGTGCAGGTTTGCGCGACAGTCTCTCGGATTCGATAACCGTTATCAAATGGCTCCGCCGCCCCCTCCGCGCGCGCCCCGGACGGACGAGGGGAGGAGAATTTTCGAGGAGGGCAGGGGCCCTTTCGCCGGATGAAGCTGGGGAGTCGTCGGCGTCGCAAAAGATCACAAAGGAGCGGCACTCATGCGCGCAGTCACGTACGTCAAGAACAACACCGTGGAGGTTCGGGAGAAGCCGATCCCGGAGATCGCCGCCGATGAGGTATTGCTCAAGGTCGCCGGCGCAGGGCTCTGCCACTCCGACATCGCCATCATCGGCATGGGCGACGACAACCCGCTCATCGGAGGCACGCTGGGGCATGAGGTCTCCGGCCGCGTCGAGAAGCTCGGTGCGGATGTGCAGGGGTGGAACGTGGGCGATGCCGCGCTCGTCGCTCTCGTGCTCAGCTGCGGCCAGTGCCGCGAATGTCTCGCCGGTCGTGACAACCAGTGCGAGGTCGTGAGCCCGCGCGGCTCGCTTGCTCCGCTCTCTCCCGGCATCGGCACGCCCGGTGGCATGGCCGACTACATTGCCGTCAAGGCGCATCACCTCGACCCTCTGGGGGATCTTGACCCCGTTGCGGCCGCGCCGCTCGCCGACGCCGCCCTCACCCCGATGCACGCCATCAACTCCGTGCGCGACCGGCTCACGGGCGATGCAACGGTCGTCACCATCGGCCTCGGCGGCCTGGGGCACATGGGGCTGCAGATCCTCGCCGCCACGACGGGTTCGCGCATCATCGCCCTGGACACCGATCCGGAGAAGCTCGCCTTCGCGGCGGCGCACGGCGCCGACCTCGCCCTGCCCAGCAACGGCGATGCTGCCGCACGCATCCTGGAGGAGACCGGCGGCAAGGGGGCGGACGTCGTCTTCGACTTCGTCGGCGTGCAGCCGACCGTGAACATTGCGATCTCCGTCATCGCGGGTGGCGGCGCTATCCGCTTCGTCGGGCTCGGCGGCGGCAGCTTCCCCTATACGGCGAACTCCGGCGAGCTTCCCTGGGGCGTGAACATTGAGCGCTCCT
>JAATFJ010000201.1 GCA_015655255.1 Actinomycetales bacterium
CAGTCATACCGGTCCCAGCGACCAACCCCGGGGTCCGGGGTCACCTAAAAAGGTAATGGGACGAGGCCGAAGCTCCTGCCGCTGCGGGGACGGGTTGCTCGATACATGGGTGGCTCGAAAACACGTGGGTGGCTCAGCGGAGGAGGAGGAGGTCATGAGCACCCCACCCGGGCAGGAGAAAGCGTCGTAGGCACCGGGAGGGGACTCCGCGGTTCTTCCCGCGCGCGGATCGCATCCTGTGCCGCACTCGGATCGCATCCCGTGTCGATGCCCCGGCCCGGCGCGCCGACGCCACACGCGCTCGACAGTCGGAGAATGGGGGATGTGGCTTCTTCGCGCATCGTCCTCCCTGCCCCGCAATACGTGATGGTCGGCGAGGGCGTCCGGCTCGCGACATACACCTGGGGTCACCTCGACGCCCCCGTGGCTGTCCTCGTTCACGGTTTCGCCTCGCACGTGCGGGACAACTGGGTGGCGACCGAATGGGTCTCGGATCTCCTCGATGCGGGTTTCCGCGTGCTGGGTATCGACCTGCGCGGGCACGGCGCGAGCTAGAAGCCGCACGATGCGCACGAGTACGGGATCGGCCCTCTCGCCGCCGATGTCGAGACGATCATGGATACGTACCTCGTCGACTCGGCCGTGTACGTCGGATATTCCTTCGGCGCGCGGCTCGGCTGGAACATCGCCCGCGACCTTCCGCATCGCATCGACCGGGTCGTGCTCGGCGGTTTTCCGTATCGGCTGCGCCTCCCCGAACTCGACATCCCCACCCTTGAGGCGCATATCGCGCAGAGTGCGTCGGTGGCAGGCACAGCGGAGCGCGACTATCTCCGGCTCACGGAGCGCTTGCCCGAGAACGATCCCCTCGCCCTGCTCGCCTTCACCCTGGGGGCGCGCGTCGAGCTCCGCAGGGATGTGGACACGACGACACCGCCCCCGCAACCGATCCTCTTCGCCGTGGGGAGCCTCGATCCTCTCCGGTCCGGTGCCGAGGAGCTCGTGGCCGCTGTTCCCGGCTCACAGTTCGTCGAGATCCCCGGTCGGCACCACTTCAACGCGCCGGGATCGAGGGTGTTCCGGGAGGCGGGGGTGGGGTTCCTCGGCGCATGAGCGCGGGAATCCTCACCACCGCGTCGGCGTTCTTCTCCTCATGACCGCCGCCGACCCCACCGTCACCTTCGAGCTGTTCAGCAGCTCGTTCTGCGGCGCGTGCACGCAGACCCGCGCGGTGCTGGGCGAGGCCGTACGGCTCGTTCCCGGCACCGTCCTCACCGAGCACAACGTCGCGAGCGAGCCGCTTCTCGCTGAGCGGGAAGAGATCGTCGCCACCCCGACCGTCGTGATCCGCGATGCCCGCGGCGCAGAGGTCCTGCGCGCGAGCGGCGTGCCCACCATCGACGCGGTGCTCTCGGCGACGGTGCGGGCGCGGGAGAGGTAACACGGTCGCCAGATCGTGACGGGTTGGGTCGGCGAACCGCATCGGATCGCGGTCATCGTCGTGGAGCAGGCGCGATCGCCCCACCCCATCACAGCCCGCCATGTGCCCCGGTTTGTCGCCTCCGGTCACGCCGAGGCGACAAACCGGGGCACACAAACGAACGCGACGTCCGGACGCCTATCGCAATCGCAAGGGACGGCTCCTTCGATACGACCATGAACACACGGACCATTGTCTTGCGTTGCGCATCGCGCTACACTCGTCGTGTGATCAAGTCCTTCCGACACAGGGGCTTGCGGGCGCTCTTCGAGAGCGGAAGCGCCGCGGGCGTCCAACCGCAGCACGCGAAGCGCCTTCGCATGCAACTCGCTGCGTTGGATTCCGCACAGACGATCGACGATATGCGTCTTCCCGGGTTTCGTCTCCATCCTCTGAAGGGAACCCTGGCGGGACGCTGGTCCATCTCCGTATCGGGGAACTGGAGAATCACTTTCGAGTTCCGCGAGGGCAACGCCTACATTCTGGATTACGAGGACTACCACTGATGAACGCTGTGACGCCGATGTTCAATCCCCCCCACCCCGGTGAGTTCATCACCGAGGTCTACCTCGCGCCCTTCGATGTGAGCGGCCGCGCGCTCGCCGAGCGCCTCGATGTCTCCGTCTCCACGCTGAGCCGGGTACTGAATGGCTCGAGCCGAGTGACCCCCGATACGGCTCTGCGGCTGTCGAAGGCCCTCGGCCGCAGTGCCGAGAGCTGGCTGGCGATGCAGAACGCCCACGACCTGTGGCTCGCCCGCCAGAGGGTGGATCTCGATCGAGTACGGAGCCTCGACCTCGACGTGGCGTAAGCGAGAACTCAACCTCAGTTGAAGTCCCCGCCCACGGCCATGTCCGCGAACCGAGAGTAGTGCCCCTGGAAGGCGACGGTGATGGTCGCGGTGGGGCCGTTGCGGTGCTTGGCGACGATGAGGTCGGCCTCGCCGGGGCGATTGTCCTTCTCGTAGACGGACTCGCGGTGCAGCAGGATGACCATGTCGGCGTCCTGCTCGATCGAGCCGGACTCGCGGAGGTCGCTGATGGCGGGCTTCTTGTCCTGGCGCTGCTCCGGACCACGGTTCAACTGCGACAGCGCGATCACGGGCACCTGCAGTTCCTTCGCGAGGAGCTTGAGGGCGCGGGAGAACTCGCTGACCTCCTGCTGGCG
>JAATFJ010000157.1 GCA_015655255.1 Actinomycetales bacterium
GCGCGGCGCGCGTGGCGAGGACGGCGGGCTGCCCCAGCTCCTCGGTGCCGGGGATGCCGGAGCGCAGCACGCGCACCTCGTCGAAGAGACCGGTGCCCTCGGCGAGCGCCGCGACGGCCTCCGCGCTGCGCTGCACCTGCGTCCGGTCGAAGGCGGGCCAGGCGATGCTGGGGATGCGGACGAGGTCGCCGAGATCGGAGAGCGCCGCGGGGAAACCGAGAGCGACCGCTTCTCTCGCAGCGGATTCGAGAGCGGGGTCGGCGGTGCGCGGTTCAGAGGTCATACGGGTAATCTTAAGCGGGTCAGACCGTACGAGATGAGGAACCAGGTGTCCAAGACTGCCCCGACGAACGAGGACGCTCCCCAGACGCCGGGCGTCGGCAAGGGGCGGCCCACGCCGACGCGTGCGGAGCAGGAGGCGGCCCGGCTGCGTCCGCTCGTCAACAACTCCAAGGAGGCGCGTCAGGCCGCGCGCAAGGATCTCCAGGACCGGCGCGAGCGCGCCCGTATCGGCATGGCAAATGGCGAGGACAAGTACCTCCCCGTCCGCGACAAGGGCCCGCAGCGCAAGTGGGTGCGCGACTACGTGGACGCGGGCTGGCACCTGTCCGAGTGGATCATGGTCGCGATGGTCATCGTCATCCTCGTCTCGCTGCCCAACGCGGAATGGTCTTTCTACGGCTTCGTCGGCCTCTGGGCCTATGTGCTCCTCGCCGTCATCGAGATGATCCTCCTGTCACGGCGCGTCAAGCGCAAGGCGGCGGCGAAGTTCGGCGAGGACCGCCGGGAGAAGGGTCTCGGCTGGTACGCGGCGATGCGCTCGCTGCAGCTGCGCTTCCTCCGGCTCCCCAAGCCGCAGGTCAAGCGCGGCCAGTACCCGGCCTGATCCTCAGCGGGTGCGCAACCCGCGGGTGATCTCGCGCGCCCAGAACGGCCCGCGGTAGAGGAACGCGGTGTAGCCCTGCACGAGGGTGGCACCGGCGTCGAGTCGACGTTGGACATCTTCCGCCGTCTCCACTCCCCCGACGGCGATGACGCAGAAGTCCTCGGGAACAGCCGCGCGTACGACGCGCAGCACCTCCAGCGAACGTTCCTTGAGCGGTGCCCCGGAGAGCCCTCCCGCCCCGGCGGCCTCGACGATCGCGGGCGCGGTGCGCAGCCCCTCACGCCCTATCGTCGTGTTGTGCGCGATGATGCCCGCGAGTCCCTCGTCGACGGCGAGGCGCGCGATCGCCGTGATCTCCTCGTCGGCGAGGTCGGGGGCGATCTTCACAAGGAGGGGCGTCGTGCCGGAGGCGTCGCGGACCGCGCGCAGCAGCGGGGCGAGCGTCTCGACCGCCTGCAGTCCGCGCAAGCCGGGGGTGTTGGGCGAGGAGACGTTGACGGCGAGGTAGTCGGCGAGCGGCGTGAGACGCGTCGCGGAGGCGACGTAATCGGCGGTCGCCTCGTCGACGGCGACGACCCTGCTCTTGCCGATGTTCACCCCGACGATCGTTCCGGGGTTGCGGCGGCGCAATGCGCGCAGTCGGCGCTCCGCAGCGGCGGCGCCCCGGTTGTTGAACCCCATCCGGTTGATGAGGGCGCGATCCGGCATGAGCCGGAACAGTCGCGGCTTCGGATTGCCGTCCTGCGGAATGGCCGTGATCGTCCCGACCTCGACATGGCCGAATCCCAGCGCCCCGAGCCCGCGGACGCCGATGGCATTCTTGTCGAAGCCCGCCGCGATGCCGAAGGGCGAGGGGAACTCCAGACCGAGCGTGCGCACACGCTGGTCCTCCGCAGGAGCCGTGATGGCTCGCGTCACCCAGGAGAACGGACGGACGCCGAGAATACGGATGACGAGCATCGCCGCATGATGGGCGAACTCCGGATCGAGCCGGGACAGGACGAGGTGGAAGAGGAGGCGATACATCCCTGCCAGATTACCGTCCGGCCCCCGCCGCATCGGACGGCGCGTGGTCGGCGCGCAGCTCGACGATCGCCGCTTCGAAATCGTCGAGGTTCTCGAAGGCCTGGTACACGCTCGCGAAGCGCAGGTAGGCGACCTCATCGAGGTCGCGGAGCGGCCCAAGGATCGCGAGCCCGATCTCATTGGTGTCCAGCTGGGACACCCCTGTCTGTCGGACGGTCTCTTCGACGCGCTGCGCGAGGATCGCGAGGTCGGCCTCCGTGACGGGGCGACCCTGGCAGGCCTTGCGCACGCCGGAGATGACCTTCTCCCTGCTGAACGGTTCCATGACGCCCGAACGCTTGATGACATTGAGGCTCGCCGTCTCCGTCGTGGTGAATCTGCCGCCGCACTCGGGACACTGCCGGCGCCGACGGATAGAGAGACCATCGTCGCTCGTGCGGGAGTCGATCACGCGGGAGTCGGGATGGCGGCAGAAGGGGCAGTGCATGGTGTCCCAGCGTACTCGTTTCAGCCGATGCGGTCCTCACGGAAGCGGGCATCGACCGCTTCACCGTGCGCGGGGAGGTCTTCGGAATTCGCGAGCGCGACGATTTGCGCGTGCACTTCGGCGAGAGCGGCGCGGTCGTAGGAGATGAGCTGCTGCGGGCGCAGGAAGGTGTATGCGCCGAGACCCGGTGCGTAGCGTGCCTGTCCCCCCGTCGGGAGGACGTGGTTGCTGCCCGCGATGTAGTCGCCGAGGCTCACAGGGCTCTGATCCCCCACGAAGACCGCTCCCGCGCTCGTGTAGAGCGCGGCGGCCTCCTCGACGTTCGCCAGGTGCAGTTCGAGATGTTCCGGGGCGTAGGCGTTACTGAAGGCCGCGGCGGTCTCCGCGTCGTCGACGAGGACGATCGCCGACTGCGGCCCGTCCAGCGCGATGCGCACGCGATCGCTATGCCGTGTCGCGACGGCGAGTTCGTCGACGTGGACGAGGACGCGGGCGGCAAGTTCCGCATCCTCGGTGACGAGGACGGCAGAGGCCTGTTCGTCGTGCTCCGCCTGGCTGACGAGGTCCGCGGCGACGAGCAGGGGGTCGGCGGAAGAGTCCGCGGAGACGAGGATCTCCGTCGCGCCCGCCTCCGCATCCGTGCCGACGACACCCGCGACGGCGCGCTTGGCGGAGGCGACGTAGTTGTTGCCGGGGCCGGAGACGACGTCGACGGGGTCGAGGCCGATGCCCGGCACACCCCAGGCAAAGGCACCGATGGCACCGGCGCCACCCATGGCATAGATCTCGGTGATGCCGAGGAGCGCCGCTGCCGCGAGGATGACGGGATGGATGCGTCCGCTCTGTTCGGCCTGCGGCGGGGAGGCGAGTGCGATCTGGGCGACGCCCGCGACCTGCGCGGGGACGACGTTCATGATGACGCTCGACGGGTAGACGGCCTTGCCGCCGGGGATGTAGACGCCGACGCGACGCACGGGCTGCCAGCGTTGCGTGATGCGCGCGCCCGCGCCGATCTCGGTGACCTGCGGGGCGGGTACCTGGGCGGCGGAGGCACGGCGCACGCGGCGGATCGCCTCCTCCAGCGCGACGCGCACCACGGGATCGAGGCCGACGAGGGCCTCATCGATGTGCGTCTGCGGCACCCGAAGCTCATGACCCGCCACTCCATCGAACCGTGCAGCCTGATCGCGGAGGGCACGTTCCCCTCCGAAGCGGACGTCGTCGACGATGCGCGTCGCCGCCTCGAGAGCCGCCGCGCGCGCCTGCGTTGCGCGCGGAACGGCGGCGAGCATGTCCGCGGGCGAGAGCACCTGGCCGCGGAGATCGATCGTGCGCATCGTTCAGCCTTTCCTGAGGTCAGAGATGTCGTGAAGGTAGCCGATGCGGCCATCGTCGTGACGGATGACGTAGGCACCGCCACGGTCCTCGAGGACGAGCGCCCACGCGTCGGGCCCGATGCGGAACAGCGGACGTCCATGGTCGTCGAGGACATCGCGCTCGGTGGGAGCGAGCGCCCAGAACGGCTGCGGATCGGGCGCGGCGCCACGCGCGTAACCGGGTGCGGTGCCGTCCTCTTCGTCTGGACGCGCCCAGGTGCCCACGGAACCCCCGGCGGCATGCGCGGTGAGGGGGACGCGATCGGGAGCGTCCAGCCGGTCGATCTCATCGGTCAGCTGCGCGGCCGCATCGTCAGAGTCCTCGGTGACCGCGCCGAACACGACGGTGGGGTTGTCGTCGCCCTCAGCTGCCTCCTCTGGCTCGTGCACGGGATGCGACGAACTCGCCTCCAGATCGGCGAAGAAGTCGTCATCGACGATGTCCGCGACCGGCGCCGGTGCGGGGCGCGCCGCGTGTGCCGGACGCGGCGGGCGCGCAGGGCGCTCGTGGCGTGGGCGGGGCACGACGGCGCGGACGGGGGCGGCGTTGCGATGGCCGGGGATCGTCGCACGTCCCTGGAAGTCCTCGGCGAGGCCGA
>JAATFJ010000325.1 GCA_015655255.1 Actinomycetales bacterium
TTAGGTGTCTGTGACAAAGGTCGGAGCCGAGCAGAACGTCTTTACAGACTGCGCCCGGAGAAGGCGTGGAGACTCAGCGTTGGACGGGGGTTCGATTCCCCCCAGCTCCACCATCCGCTGTCACCTGTGGGGAATCTCCCCGATGAGTGGGACAGTATTTCTCTGTGACCGTCACCGTATCCGTGGGCGTTGCCGTGACTTCCTCACCCGGACGGGTGGCACTTCTGCGGGAGAACCGACAGCGGTGGTTCTGGCTGACTGCTGTCGTGTGCGGTGCGCTCTTCGGCGCCGTCGCGGCCATCGCCGAGAGGGGGCGCGGACTCGCCGCCGTGTTCGTCGGCATCGTCTGCGCTCCGGCGACGTGGCTCCTCGCGACGAGCCTCGTGGGATTCCTCGCGACGACGCGCGCCGTCGCGCCGCCGGGAGCGCCGCGCTCTTCATGGGCGTCACGACGGTCGCCTACTATGTGCTCCGCTGGTTCCTCATCCCGCCGTGGTCCGTCGGCGGGCAGGGGGTGCGGCACTTCTTCGTCGTCGCGATCGTGTGGTTAGTGGGGACGGTCATCGGTGGCGCCGTTGTCGGTGTCGTGACGCGGCTCATTCCCGTGGACCGTTCGATGGGGAACGCCGTGGGTGTGGGAGTCTGGCTCGGCGTATGCGGGGCGACCGTCGTCGCCTATCTCCCGTCGCTGTGGGCGGCGGCGGCGGGGGAAGTCGCGCAGGGCTCAGGCCAGAACGGCGTGGAGTGGAACAGTCTCGCCGAAGCGGGATCCCTCTTCTCCCTCATCAACGCCCTCAGCGCGTTGGCGACGGTGCTCATCGTGATCCCGTGGGTGGGGCTCTCGGAGCGCTCCCCGCGTCGTATCGCTGCGTTCCTGCTCACCGCGGTCGTTGTCATCGCTGTCGCCGTCCCACTGCTCCTTCTCGGAACGAACGTCTTCGATGCGCTCACACGCGGCGTCTATTGATCGGCGAGGGCGCGCTCAGGACTCGGGGACAGAGATGAGGATGAGGCCGTCCTTGCGGTCGGCGATCGTCACCCAGCCGTCGCCGAACTGGTAGGTCGTGCCGAAGCCGTTCTCGTCGGTCTCCATCGCCGTCTCCGGGTTCTCGGTGATGTAGGTGTTGCCGTCTGCATCGGCCTGGAGCCAGCCCTCGTCAAGAAGACGCTGCTGCGCGGCCGCGGAGTCCGCCGCGCTGAGCGGCGCCCAGCCGTATACCTGCACCTGATCGGTTGCGACGCTGTAGTCGCCCCAGATGCACTCGAAACCCTCGTCGAGGGTCTCGCTGCCGAGGGAGAAGTCCTGCTGGCGGTACGTCCAGCCCACCTCGGCGAACGAGGCGAGCATCGAGGAGGAGAGGATCGTCTCGCAGGAGGCTTCCGTGGGCGTCGCGGCGGGCTCGTCGCCGTCATCGGCATCGGTCTGCGACCCCACATCGGTCGAGGACGCGGAGGCCGAGGGAGACACGCGGATGTCGTCGGACTCCTCCGCGGGCGCGCAAGAGGCGAGGGCAAGGCTGAGCGCGATCACTGCGGTCGCGGCGAGCAGGGGACGCAGACGCATAAGGCCTCCCGGTCAGCTGCTCTGCGCGTCGTGCAGCAGCGTAAGGGCAGCGGCGTGGAGGAGCCCGTTGGTGGCGAGTGCCGACCGGGCCGAGATCGTGTCGACACCGTCGAAGGAGGTCATCGTGCCTCCGGCCTCGCGGACGATCGGCACGGCGGCGGCGATGTCGTACTCTTTGACGTCGAACTCGGAGACGAGATCGATGCGGCCTTCGGCGAGGAGCATGTACGAGTAGATGTCGCCGAAGGCGCGGTCGCGCCATGCGACCTCGGCGAGGCGGAGAAGGGCGGGAACCTGGCCCGCGTCCTGCCACTGGCCTATGCTCTGCACGCTCACCGTCGCGTCGGTGAGCTCAGCCGTCGTCGACGTGCGCAGCTGCTGCGGATCACCATTCGTCACGGCCCACGCGCCCTGCCCGGTCGCGGCCCACCAGCGTCGGCCGAGGGCGGGCATGCTCACGACGCCGACCTGCGGGACGCCGTCGATCGCGAGGGCGATGAGGGTGCCCCACAGCGGGATGCCGCGGAGGAAGCCCGCTGTTCCGTCGATGGGGTCGATGATCCACTGCCGGTGCGTATCTCCTGCCGCCCCGTATTCCTCACCGAAGATGCCGTCGTCGGGCCGCTCCGTCTCCAGGAGTGCGCGGATGGCGCGCTCAGTGGCGAGATCGGCATCGGTGACGTCGGTGTTGTCCTTCTTCCGCGTGATGCTGAGGTCGGCGGCATCGAAGCGGGGGAGGGATTGCGCGTCGGCGGCGTCGGCAAGACGCAGGGCGAGATCGAGATCCCCCTGGAGGTCGGAGGAGCGGGGGGAAGAGTTCACGACTCCAGAATAGGCGGCGCCTCGTCGTCGCCAGGGAACGCAACGGGAACTCGCAGGAAAGAAGGGCCAAGGTACCGGTGGGGGTGTAACCGTTTTGTGATCCTTCGGTGCGAGGTCGGGCGCTGAGTCCCAGGATGGTGTCGCTCAGGCAGGAGAACTCCACCATGTTTGTCGTGTCCTGCGGCGGGCGTGAGGTGACGTTCCGCCCGGACGGTCACAACACCGAGTGGGACCCGGGCCGGAGCCGGGACAGTGTCTTCGCGCGCTTCGATGCGTGGCTGTCCGTCGCAGAACGCCATGAAGAGCTCACCGAGGAATGGCTCGAGTTGACCGAGTCTCACGAATGGTGGGACCGATGGACGCTGCGGCCGGGGGACGATCCTCTACCGGGAAGCGGGTCGGGGGTACACCCACGATATCGACCACATCACCTTGATGCGCGCCGCGGCATCAAGTCGCCTCGACCTCGGCATGCTGCTCGTCGGCGAACAGCGCTTCGAGGCGGGCCTGCTGCTTCTCGGTGAGCAGCCCGGCACCGGTGTGGAGGGTGCGGCGGGCCTTGTAGAGCGGGTCGTCTTTCCGGCCTCGCCTGCCGAACGCGTCGCGCTGGATCCGGCGTCGGCATTCGTCGAGCGCTTCGCCGGCCAACCTCACGATGTGGAAGGGATCCATCACCGTCACCGCGTGGGGGAGCTCTTCCGCGGCGGCGGTCTTGAACCCTGTAAACCCGTCCATCGCGACGACTTCGACGCCGTCCCGCCAGGCCTTCGGTCGATCGGCGAGCCAGGTCTTGAACACCGCCTTCGAGCGCCCTTCGACCGTGTCCAGCAGCCTGGCCGGCCCCGTCTTCTCACGGACCGGTGTCAGGTCGATGATCACGGTGATCCTTCTATGTTTGTGAACATACTGGAAGTCCTGTTGGGCAGCCCAGAGTCTCGGACGACCTTGACGGCCGCAGCAACGGCATCGTGAACGGAGCCGTCCTCACGGCCAGTGCCGGATGGAGCAACGGAGAAAGCAAGCAGCATGATCGCGCCCTTCTAGATCGACGACGAGCGGACAGGCAACCCATGTCCTAGATTGACAATATTCGTCAAGCTGGCACGAGGGTTGATTGCGGCGCCGTCATTGCGCGCGCGGCGGTGTTGAGGAATCGGAAGAGCTGCCGGGCCAGATAGCGCTTAAGGATCCGGCGGATTTCGCGTGGCGTGCGCCCTTCAGCGCGGCGTCGCTCGACGTAGGTGCGGGTCTCCGGATCGTGAGTCATCCGCGTGATGACAGCCATGTGCAGGGCGCGATTCAGGCGCCGGTCTCCGCCACGATTCAACCGATGGCGAACGGTGTTCCCTGACGAAGCCTGTATCGGGCTGACTCCGGCCAATGATGCGAATGCGGCCTCACCGCGCACACGGCCATCGTGCGACCACGCCGTCATGACTACCGCAGCTGTGATCGGCCCGACGCCAGTCTTCTCGAGCAAGCCACGCGCGGGGCTCTGCTTGACCAGTTCCGTGAGCTTCTCAGTGTTGTCGGAGATCTCCTCGTCCAGTGCTGCAATACGAGTGGCGAGACGGACAGCCTCGGATCGTGCAATCGCGATGGCGATGTCTTCTGAGCGAGAACGCCACCTGCCGACCTCGGCGATCTATCCTCCGCCGGTGCCGCTACCTGTCCGGAAGACCGAAGACGAGCACTCGGATCTCGCAGAA
>JAATFJ010000066.1 GCA_015655255.1 Actinomycetales bacterium
AGCGTATTCGAGGGCCCCGCGCGGGTCTTCGAGCGAGAGCGTGCCGCGATGGATGCCCTCGCCGAGGGGAACATCTCTGCGGGCGATGTCGTCGTCATCCGGTACGAGGGCCCCAAGGGCGGTCCCGGCATGCGCGAGATGCTCGCGATCACGGGTGCCATCAAGGGCGCGGGCCTCGGCAAAGATGTATTACTCTTAACAGACGGACGATTCTCGGGCGGCACAACCGGCCTATGCATCGGCCATATAGCACCCGAAGCCGTGGACGCAGGTCCTATTGGTTTTGTGCGCGATGGTGATCTGATACGGGTCGATATCGCGGCTCGCACTCTCGATCTACTCGTCGATGAAGAAGAGCTCGCCTCCCGCCGTGTGGGCTGGGAGCCGCTTCCCCCGCGCTATACCCGTGGCGTTCTTGCCAAATACTCTCGTCTCGTGCGCTCCGCTGCGGAGGGCGCGACGAACGGATAACCCGCGTCGGCATTGCTGCCGCCGCCTCACTCGGATCACTCAAGGAAAGTCATGTCTGCTGATTCCGTGTCGGCCGTGCCACGGCCGCCATCCCGCCCTTCCTCCGCCCCGGAGCTGACGGGGGCACAGGCGGTCGTCCGCTCGTTGGATCTGCTGGGCGTCACCGACGTCTTCGGCCTTCCCGGCGGAGCGATCATGCCCGTCTACGACCCGCTCATGGACGATGATGCGGTCCGCCACATCCTCGTACGGCACGAGCAAGGCGCCGGGCACGCTGCCGAGGGCTACGCCGCGGCCTCCGGCAAAGTGGGTGTCGCCATCGCGACATCGGGGCCAGGCGCGACGAACCTCGTCACGGCGATTGCCGACGCCTACATGGACTCGGTGCCGATCGTCTGCATCACGGGGCAGGTGTTCAGCCACCTCATGGGAACGGACGCCTTCCAAGAGGCGGACATCGTCGGCATCACGATGCCGATCACCAAGCACTCCATCCTGGTGAAGCGCGCGGAGGACATCCCCGCCGCCCTCGCCGCGGCGTTCGAGATCGCGGGAACGGGCCGCCCCGGACCCGTGCTCGTGGACATCACCAAGGATGCGCAGCAGAACACGGCACCCTTCGTCTGGCCGCCCAAGGTGGAGCTGCCCGGCTATCGTCCCGTGACGAAGGCCCACGGGAAGCAGATCCAGGCGGCGGCGCAACTGCTCGTCGAGGCGAAGAAGCCGGTCTTCTACGTGGGCGGCGGCGTCATCCGCGCCCGTGCCGCAGAGGAGCTGCGCACCCTCGCCGAGGCGACGGGAGTCCCCGTCGTGACGACGCTCATGGCGCGCGGCGCCCTCCCCGACTCTCACCCGCAGCACCTCGGCATGCCCGGGATGCACGGAACGGTACCCGCCGTGCTTGCACTGCAGGAGTCCGACCTCATCGTCGCCCTCGGTGCGCGCTTCGACGACCGCGTCACGGGCAAGGCCGAGGAGTTCGCGCCGCACGCGAAGGTCGTGCATGTGGACATCGACCCCGCCGAAATCTCAAAGATCCGCACGGCGGACGTGCCAATCGTGGGCGATCTGCGCGATGTGCTCGTCGACCTCGACGCCGCCTTCCGTAGCATCTCGGAGGGGGATAAACTCGAGCTCGGTGAGTGGTGGGCCTTCCTCGACGGGCTGCGGCAGGAGTTCGCGCTGGGCTTCGCGCTCACGGAGGACGGGCTCATCGCGCCCCAGCAGGTGATCTCCCGTATCGGCGAGCTCACGGGTCCGGAGGCCGTGTACGTCGCGGGCGTCGGTCAGCACCAGATGTGGGCCGCGCAGTTCATCAAGTACGAGCGCCCCAACTCCTGGCTCAACTCCGGGGGAGCGGGGACAATGGGCTACTCCGTCCCCGCCGCGATGGGCGCGAAGGTCGCCCAGCCCGACCGCGTCGTCTGGGCGATCGACGGCGACGGATGCTTCCAGATGACCAACCAGGAGCTCGCCACCTGCGTCATCAACAACATTCCCATCAAGGTCGCCATCATCAACAACTCCTCGCTGGGCATGGTGAAGCAGTGGCAGACCCTGTTCTTCGACGGGCGTCACTCCCACACGGAGCTCAACACAGGGCACGGCTCAGTACGCATCCCCGACTTCGTGAAGCTCGCCGAGGCCTACGGCTGCCTCGCGCTCCGCGTGGAGAAGGAGGAGGAGATCGACGACGCGATCCGCACGGCGCTGGAGACCAACGACCGTCCCGTCGTCATCGACTTCGTGGTCTCCGCCGATGCGATGGTGTGGCCCATGGTGCCGCAGGGCGTGAGCAACAGCTACATCCAGTACGCGCGCGAGAATGCGCCGGCCTTCGAAGGAGAGGAGTGAGACCATGTCCAGTCATGTGCTGAGCCTTCTCGTTGAGGACACCCCCGGACTCCTCACGCGCGTCGCGGGACTCTTCGCCCGTCGCGGCTTCAACATCGAGTCCCTCGCCGTCGGCGTCACGGAGGTGTCGGGCCTGTCCCGCATCACCGTCGTCGTCGACGTGGAGGAGCTGCCGCTGGAACAGGTGACGAAGCAGCTCAACAAGCTCATCAACGTCATCAAGATCGTGGAGCTCGAGCCCGCATCCTCGGTGCAGCGCGAGCACGTTCTCGTGAAGGTGCGCACCGACAACGCCACCCGTTCCAATGTCCTCGAGGTCGTGGAGCTGTTCCGCGCCTCGGTCGTCTACTACGCTCCCGATGCGCTTGTCGTCGAGGTGACCGGAGACAAGGGCAAGGTCGACGCACTGCTGCGCGCGTTCGAGCCCTTCGGTATCAAAGAGCTCGCTCAGTCCGGACTCGTCGCCATCGGACGCGGCGGCAAGAGCATCACCGAGCGCGTGCTGCGCGGCTGAATCAGACCATCCACACCCGTCCTCGAAAAGGAAAAGAGAAACAAGTGAGTACTGAGATCTTTCACGACGACGACGCCGATCTGTCGCTCATCCAGGGCAAGAAGGTCGCCATCGTCGGCTACGGCTCGCAGGGCCACGCGCACGCGCAGAACCTCCGCGATTCCGGCGTCGAGGTCGCGATCGCCCTCAAGGAGGGCTCGAAGTCGATCGCCAAGGCCGAGGAAGCGGGCTTCCCCGTGAAGAACGTCGCGGATGCGACTGCGTGGGCCGACCTCATCATGATCCTCGCGCCCGACCAGCACCAGCGTGCGATCTACAACG
>JAATFJ010000296.1 GCA_015655255.1 Actinomycetales bacterium
CTGTTCGAGGTCATCGAAGCCGCAGCCGCATCGGGCAGCGCCGTGCTCTATCTCACCCAGGAACCAGACGAGGCGCTCCGCATAGCCGATCGCATCGTCATCATCGACCGAGAAGGAGTCGTCCGAGAGGCGCCGGCCACCGCGCTGGAACCCCGGGATCTGCTCCTCGCAGAAAGGACGCCGTCGTGAGCGCCGTCACCCCCGTCGCCGCACCCCGCCGCCAGGGACGCAGTGCGGCTGCCGCCTTCGCCTACCGCTACGCCGCCGTCGCGTTCATCGTCGTCATCGTGGTCGTCTTCGGTATCCTCAATCCCCATTTCCTCACGTTCTCCAACTTCGCGGACATCCTCCGCTCCGTCTCGGTGAGCGCTTTCCTCGCACTCGGTGTGACGTTCTCGCTCGTCGTCGACGGCTTCGACGTATCGATCGGCTCCGTCGCGAGCCTCGCCTGCATCGGTTCCGCGGCGATGATGGTGGTCTTCCGCCAGGAGCTCTTCGTCGCCCTGCTCGTCCCGCTCGTCCTCGGGGTGCTCGTCGGCCTCGCCAATGCCTTCCTCATCGTGCGCCTGCACCTGCCGGATCTCCTCGCCACACTCGCGATGCTCTTCGTCGTCAACGGCGTGCAGCTCACACTCACCCAGGGCGGCTCGGTGTACCCGGCGACGGGAACGGGCATCATCGTGCCCTCTTTCGTCTTCCTCGGCCAGGGATCGATCCTCGGCGTCCCCGTCCCCGCGATCCTCCTGGTGATCGTCGTCCTCCTCGCGCATCTCTTCCTCACCCGCACCACCACGGGGCGTTTCCTCTACCTCGTCGGCGGGAACGAGGAGGCCGCCCGCCACGCCGGTCTCCCCATCGGACGCCTCCGCACCCTCGCCTACGCCATCAGCGGTGTGCTCGCCGCGATCGGCGGTATCATCCTCACCGCCCGCGTCGGCGCGGGGCAGACCTCCGCGGGCGCGCCGCTGCTCATGGACGCCGTCGCCGCCGCCTACGTCGGTTACGCCATCTTCGGTCAGAAGAAGGCGAGCGTCGGCGGCACCCTCCTTGGCGCGCTCCTCATCGGCATCCTCCTCAACGGACTCACGATGATCGGCGTGCCCTACTACGCCCAGGACATCGTCAAGGGCGGCGTCTTCGTCATCGCCCTCGCCTTCGCATTCCTCCGTCGCAACCGCTAGGAACCGTCATGACCGCTTCCCTCGACATCCCCGACTTCGGGTACAACTTCCGCTTCGTCGGCCACAGCGACCAGGGCGGACGCCCCGACGGCTGCCAGATCATGGTGCACCGCGGCTACGCCTACATCGCGCACGCCTTCTCGCACGGCTTCTCCATCGTCGATGTCCGAGACCCGCGAGCGCCCCGCGCCGTCGGCTACGTCCCCTCCCCTCCCGGGAGCTGGAGCGTGCACCTGCAGGCCGCCGATGATCTCCTCCTCGTCGTCAACGCGAAAGACCTCTTCGCCGACAGCGACTTCGTCGTGGAGAAGGACTATTACGGTCGCTCCGTCGGCGAAGCCGCGCTCGGCGCGCAGCGCGGCTATGCGGCGGGTCTGCGGATCTTCGATATCTCGCAGCCGGAGACGCCGCGGGAGATCTCCTTCCTCCCTGTGGAAGGGGCAGGCCTGCACCGCATCTGGTACACGGGTGGACGCTGGGCCTACGCCTCCGCGCTCCTCGACGGATTCAGCGACTACATCCTCATCACCATCGACGTCGCCGATCCTGCGAAGCCGCAGCTCGTCGGCCGCTGGTGGCTCCCCGGCATGCACACGGCCGGGGGCGAGCAACCGAGCTGGGATGCGAGCCGCTGGCGCTACGGCCTGCATCACGCCATCGTCTCCGGCGACACCGCTTATGCCTCCTGGCGGGACGGCGGGCTCAGCATCCTCGACGTCTCCGACCGTGCGAAACCGGAACTCCTCGCCTACCGGAACTGGACGGAGCCCTTCGGTGGCGGCACACACACCGCTCTCCCCCTCCCCGATCGCGATCTGCTCATCGTCGCCGACGAGGGCATAGCCGACAACGCCGCGGACGGGGTGAAGTTCACGTGGGTCTTCGATATCCGCAACCCCCGCAACCCCGTGAGCATCTCCACCTTCCCCAATCCGGCGGAGGTCGACTACGTCGCGAAGGGTGGGCACTTCGGCCCGCACAACCTGCACGAGAACCGTCCGGGCAGCTTTCAGAGCGACACGTTACTCTTCGCCACCTACCAGAACGCCGGGCTGCGGGCCTTCGACATCACCAACCCCTACCGTCCCGAGGAGGTGGGGGCGTGGGTTCCGCCCGCGCCGCAGCGACTCGTCGATACCCGCCCTGACCGGCCGAAGGTCATCCAGAATTTCGACGTCTTCGTGGACGCGGAGGGGCTGGCCTATATGACCGACTACAACGCGGGGCTCTACATACTGCAGTACGAGGGGCCACGCGGCTGATGTGGGATGTGCGCGGCACTCAGCCGTAGAAGTGCGTCTCGAAGACCTTGCGTGCGCGCCGCGTCACGCCAAGGTAGTCCTCTTCGAGGGCCGTCGCGGAGCGCTCCGGATAGCCGAGCAGCTGCGCGATGGCATCGAGCCTTCGCCGGTCCGAAGGCAGCACGTCGCTGGGACTGTTGCTCTCCAGGGTGATCGCGGAGCGCAGTCGGCTCGCGAGCAGCCAGGCCTCGCGCAGTCGCTCCGCCGCGGGCTCGGGAAGAAGACCCGCATCGGTCGCGGCACTCAGGGCGGCGAGCGTCGATGTCGTGCGCAACCCGGGAACGTCCGCGGCGTGCTGCAGCTGCAGCAGCTGGACGAGCCATTCCACGTCGCTGAGCGAACCGGGACCGAGCTTGAGATGACGGCGCGGGTCCACGCCCTGCGGTAACCGCTCCCCCTCCACGCGCGCCTTGATGCGCTTGATCTCCCGCAACCCCTGCGGGTCGATCTGCGCGGGGTAGCGGATGGTGTCAGCGAACGCGAGGAACTGCGTCGTGAGCTTCCTGCTCCCCGCGATCCCCCGAGCGCGGAGGAGCGCCTGCGCCTCCCAGGAGAGCGACCAGCGCCGGTAGTACTCGGTGTACGCGGCGAGTGAGCGCACAAGGGGGCCGTTGCGCCCCTCGGGGCGGAGATCCGCATCCAGTTCGAGGGGAACGCGGTGGTCGGTGAGATGCTCGCGCAGCCCCTGGACGATGGCCGTGGCGAGCCGTTGCGCGCGCTGCGGCTCGATGCCGTTCGCCTCATACACATAGAGCACATCGGCGTCGGAGCCGAAGCTCAGCTCTGATCCGCCGAGGCGTCCCATGCCGATGACGGCGAAGTCGAGGGCGTCGTCCTCCTCGCCGACGACCTCGCGGCGGACGACGCGGAGCCCTGCCTGAATGGCCGTGTCGGTGATCTCACTGAGCGAGGTCGCGATCTCCTCGATCGTCAGCACATCGAGGACCGCGCCCATGGCCGTGCGCAGCAGCTCGCGCCGCCGCAACGCGCGGATTGCGCGGAAAGCGTCTGTAATGCTGCCGTGGCGCATCTGGATCGCTCGCGCCTCCTCGTCGAGCGCAGCGGCGCCGCGTGGCCGGAGGAGCTCGGTGCGATCCAGCCAGGCCACGGACTCCGGGATCCACTCCATGAGCTCGCCGACATACCGCGATGAGGAGAGCAACCGGGTGAGGCTCTCCGCGGCGCCGGAGGAGTCGCGGAGCATGCGGAGGAACCAGTGGGTGTTCCCCAGCCGCTCGCTGATGCGGCGGAACGCGAGCAGGCCGTAGTCCGGGTCGTTGCCGTCGGCGAACCAGCGCACCATGACCGGCATGAGATGGCGCTGGATGGTCGATTTCCTGCTGATCCCCGCCGTCAGCGCGCCGATGTGTCGGAGCGCACCGGCGGGATCGCGGAAGCCGATCGCGGCGAGCCGGTCGTGCGCCTGCGCAGCCGACAGGCTCCGCTCCTCCTCGGGGAGGGCTGCGACGGCGCTGAGGAGCGGGCGGTAGAAGAGCCGGGTGTGGATCTCGCGCACCTCCCGGCGCACCTCCTCCCAGCGTGCCCAGACCCCGTCGCCGGTCTCGGCGAGGCCGCTGGAACGGGCAAGCACGCGCAGCCCATCGGGTGTGCGCGGCATGAGGTGGGTGCGGGACAGCTCACGCAGCTGCAGCCGATGCTCGAGGAGACGCAGCGTACGGTAGTCGGCGGAGAAGGTCGCCGCCTCCATCCGGCCGATGTAGCCACCCTCGACGAGCGCATCGAGGCTCTCCAGCGTGCTCCGTGTGCGCAGCGCGGGATCGGTGAGCCCGTGCACGAGCTGCAGCAGCTGCACGGTGAACTCGATGTCGCGGAGGCCTCCGGCGCCGAGCTTGAGCTGGTAGGGCGCATCCTCCGGATCGATGTGCTCCGTGACACGCTCGCGCATCCGCTGCACGCTGTCGACGAAATTCTCCCGCGCCGCCGATGACCACACCTTCGGCTGCACGGCGGCGAGGTAATCCTCGCCGAGCCCCGGGTC
>JAATFJ010000250.1 GCA_015655255.1 Actinomycetales bacterium
CTGCTCACCGTGGCAGTCAAGGACGAGCGGGTTGTCAGTTCCTCCGCGGGGGCCAGTGGCGGAGCGCTGCAACCTCGATGGGGAGGGACCTGTCATGACGACGATTGAGCGGGTGAGTCCGGACGGTCGGACATGCCGGGGGTGTGGCGCCGCAGTGGTGAAGCGGTACGGCGCCCACAACGTATTGAGCCGTCCACAACCGATTCTCATAAGCGACGGACACGTGCACTGTCCGGATTGCGGCTGGGCTGAGCTGGGCGCTCTGGCCACGTGCGCTGCCTGTGGCGCGACAATGACGCCCGCTTCGCTGGACTCACGAGCGGAGCTTGCAGACTCCGCCTCGGACTCGGATGTCGACGAATTCCTTGAGGCTGGCGCTGCGACATCTGCGGGGGCAATGACGTCGCAGGTAAGGACGAGGCCTCGCTCACAAGCTCGCCCGATCGGAGGGCTTGCGCCACGGCACCGCTGAGGGCGACAGGGAGATCAACTACAAGTTGCGCCTGTCACGCTCCTTAGGTTCAAGTTGCAGAAAGTAACTTCCTAGGAAACTACTCGGGTGTTGATCATTCCGGGGGGAATGGTCAGGTAGGGCGGGCGCCCGGGTTCTCCGCGGGGGTAGGAACCGGAGCAGCCCGGCCCGGGACGTGGAGCCGCCCCCGCAGTAGTCGGGGGATAAGCAGCGAGGGCGGCCACGTTCGCTCGCGTGATGCTCTCGGGGGTAAGCACAGCGAGCTACTACGGTTACTTAGGGTAAGTACCCGTGACAAGATCGTCTAGTTGAGCTTGGATCGCTCGGCATGCGACCGATGTGAGATTCATGTGATACTCAGCCCAACCACACAGCTGCTGGGGGGCACATGAAGTTTCGATCCGCACCGCTCGCGCTGGTAGCGGGAGTGGCGCTACTCGCCGCCTGCTCGTCGGGAAGTGTCCAGGGCAGCGGCAGCACCAGCACGACCTCAACCGCCGCGTCCAAGGGGTCCTCGCCAGCGTCGGCATCGGCCCCCAGCTCGGCGCCAGTTGCCGTGCCATCGCTCGACGACAAGGTTCTGCAGCTTTCCGACCTCCCGACCGGGTGGGCAATCGACAACTCCGACGACGATGATGACGACACTGAGGGCTGCGCGTCGCTCTCCAGCAATCAGAAGGATTCGCTCGCAGAGAAAGAGGTCGACTTCGCCGACAACGGCGGCCTCCCTCAGGCCGGCGAAGATCTCGGCTACTTCGCCGAAGACAAGATTGTCAGCGAGTTCAAGACCGGGATCGCGGCACTAGACAAGTGCAAGAGCTTCACCATGAAGGACGATGACGGCAAGAAGACCGTCGTATCCCTCGGCCGGATGTCCTTCCCCGCAACCGGAGATGACTCCGCGGCCTACACCGCGACGGCCACCATCAGCGGTTTCAACATCACGCTCAACATCGTCGCCTTCCGCAAGGGTCAGTACATCGCACTCATCGAGTACGGCGACCTTGGAAACACCGACATCGACCAACTGCAGGACCTCGTGAAAAAGGCCGAGGCAAAGCTGACGTAGTTGCGCAGCAGACGCGCGCGCAGCCAGGAAGGCCAAAGGGAACGCCAAAACCTCCGCCCTTCCTGGGATGCCGACCCCTCAGATTCGGGGTCAGGCACCCCAGCAAATATGGGGACTGTGGACGTGCTTAGCGCTCTCCGCCTCGTCAGTATCGAGCGGCGCACTCCGCGGCATACGCGAGCATCGGCAACCCAACACAGTGCCGACCTTCCAGGCATGGGCCGCAATCCGAAGGCACGCTGAATGTTTCGCCAGTTTCGCCTCGCGGCGGAGGAAGAACTCGACCGACGTGGACTGCTCTGGGAGCAACGGCCGCGCGGCTACGGCGGCATGTCAGTCCGTTGGTCAAATGAGGAATGTCGCGGCCGCGAGAGCCAAGCCGACGGCGAGGCCCAGCAGTTGATGCCGAGCTACGTGCTGTTGGTATCGAGCCTGGACATCCTCGGGAACCGACAAGAGGCCGGCCTTGACCGCTCGCAGGGTGTGCCCTCGCGTGACGATGACAAACCCGACGAACATCGCACCGATACCAGCTGCGAAATGCGCGCGCCCGAGGCCCGCGCGCGCGAACGCGCCCACGATTCCTGCGAGGGCCAGCGGCAACAACCCGAGCGCAACCTTCCAGCGGTTGCCTACTGGAAAGTCACGGGCGATACCACCAACCCAGAGACCTATCGCCACACCCGCGAACAGGAAACCCCACACGACTCGGGACGATAGTCCGGGCCGAACGTCGTTCCCACTGGCTCCGCTTCGACGGTGACGTATCCCTTGCCTTTGGCCCATCCCGCAGGCCACTGGTTGCCGGCGTGCTCGACGTCGAGCTTGAACGCCTCGGCTCGGTTCCGACTCGTGAAGCTCTCGGACTGTTCGGACGCTCCGGCGCTCGTCCGGCCTCCGCCGATCACCCACGAGACGTGGAAGGTGCTGCCTCCGTCGGAGCGCTTCCGTTCCCGGATTCTCGCCATCAGACCGCCTCTCGGTGGGGCACGGGTGGGGCACATGCTCACGAGAATGACGAAGGCCCCGGTTTCCCGGGGCCTTACGCGTGTCCGAGGGGGGACTTGAACCCCCACGCCCGATAAAGGGCACTAGCACCTCAAGCTAGCGCGTCTGCCATTCCGCCACCCGGACGAGTGCCGGAC
>JAATFJ010000262.1 GCA_015655255.1 Actinomycetales bacterium
GCCGAGCAGGTCGCCGCCGATGAGGCAGAGTCTGCGACGAAGATCGAGGCCAAGGAGAAGCTCCTCATCGAGGCGGCTGCCGTCGCCGACGAGTCCCACCTCAAGCAGGCGCGCGCGCTCCTGACGACGATCCAGCGTTCCTGGGACGAGATTGGCAGGATCTTCCCCCGCGAACGCGAACGCGTCCTCGACGACCGGCTCCGCCACATCGAGCAGGCCCTGAAGGCGCGCGAGGACGTGGACTGGAAGCGCAATAATCCGGAGACCAAGGCGCGTGCAAACGATATGAGTCAGCAGCTCCTCGACTCGCTTGCGAAGCTCGAGGCGGAACTCGCCGATGCGGAGAGCGCGGGAGACGCGAAGAGTGTCGCGGAGGCGAAGGAGGCCATCGCGGCCCGGCGGGCCTGGCTCAACGCGCTCGGCAACTGAGCGAGGTTATCCACAGCGTCACCGCGAGCTCACCGCTCCGCGGCAGACTGGCGAGATGCATCCCGCGCTGTTCTTCCTCCCCGGTGCGCGCCTGTCGCTCCCGGAGCTGAGCGCGGCGCGGCTGGACGGCCATGTCGTCGAACTCGGTGATGCTTATGTGCCCGCCGATCTCGTGGAGGGCCCCACGGCCCGTGCTGCCTCCCTGCGCCACACGTTTCCTCCGGGCACGGCCGCGAGCGGACCCAGCGCTGCGTGGATCCTCGGCGCGGGCGATGCCGCGCCGAGGCGTCACCACGCTCGCCGCGCCGTCACGCATCGCCTCCGTATCCTCGCCGATCCGCTTCTCGTCTACCATGATGCGCCGGCTGCGGAGGGCGAGAGCATCCGCAGGGACGAGCTCGCTGTGACATCGGCCGCGCAGACCCTCACTGATCTCGTGTTCTGGGCGCCGCGCTACCCGGAGTGCATACCCTGGGCGCACGCGCTGGTGCACGAAATCCCCGGCCTCATCGCGCGGGTGCGCGAGGGCATCCGCCCCCGCGTACCCGGTCGGCGTGGCGCGCTTGCGCTGCTCACCGAGCTGGATCAGGAGGAGGTCACGCGGTAGACGTCGTAGACGGCATCAATGCGCCGCACGGCGTTGAGCACGCGGTCGAGGTGCACGGCGTCGCCCATCTCGAACACGAACCGGCTGAGGGCCAACCGCTCATCGGTCGTCGAGACGGTCGCGGAGAGGATGTTCACGTGGTGTTCGCTGAGCACGCGCGTGACGTCGGAGAGAAGCCCGGAACGATCGAGCGCCTCGACCTGGATCTGCACGCGGAACACGCTCTTCTTCGTCGGCGCCCACTCCACCTCGACGAAGCGCTCGTTGTCAGCGCCGAGCGCCTTGACGTTCACACAATCGGCGCGGTGCACGGAGACCCCGCTCCCTCGCGTGACGAAGCCCACGATGGGGTCACCCGGCACGGGCGTGCAGCACTTCGCAAGCTTGACGAGGATATCGGCGGCCCCGCGAACAAGAATGCCGGAATCCGCGGCGCGCACCTGGTGCGGATGGTGCGAGTGCACGGGCACGTCGATCGTTCCCGTGCTCGTGTCCTCCGCGGCAACGAGGGCACCCACCTTCTCCAGCACGGACTGCGTGGATACGTGTCCCTCACCGACGGCGGCGTAGAGCGCGGAGACGTCCTCATAGCGGAGCTGCTGGGCGACCTCGGCGAAGGAGTCCTGGCTCATGAGCCGCTGCAGTGGCAGGTTCTGTCTGCGCATCGCGCGGGCGATGGCCTCCTTGCCCTGCTCGATGGCCTCCTCACGGCGCTCTTTCGTGAACCAGCCGCGGATCTTGTTGCGCGCCCGAGTGCTCTTCACGAAACCGAGCCAGTCCTGGCTGGGGCCCGCGTCCGGGTTCTTGGAGGTGAAGACCTCGACGACGTCGCCGCTCTTCAGCGTCGATTCGAGCGGCACGAGGCGCCCGTTGACCTTCGCGCCCATCGTGCGGTGCCCGATCTCGGTGTGCACGGCGTAGGCGAAGTCCACGGGAGTCGCGCCGCCGGGGAGGCCGATGACGCGCCCCTTTGGGGTAAAGACGTAGACCTCTTTCGCGCCGATCTCGAAGCGCAGTGAGTCGAGGAATTCACCAGGGTCCGCGGTCTCCGCCTGCCAGTCGGAGATATGGGCGAGCCAGGCCATATCGGTCTCGGTCGGCGCACCTCCCATCCCCTTGCCGCCATTCATCTGTTCCTTGTACATCCAGTGCGCGGCGACGCCGTATTCCGCCTGGTGGTGCATCTCGTTGGTGCGGATCTGGATCTCCACCGTCCGCCCGCTGGGGCCGATGACGGTGGTGTGCAGCGACTGGTAGAGGTTGAACTTGGGGGTGGCGATGTAGTCCTTGAAGCGTCCGGGCAGCGGTGTCCAGCGCGCGTGGATGGCGCCGAGCACGGCGTAGCAGTCGCGCACGGAGCTCACGAGGACGCGGACGCCGATGAGATCGTAGATGTCATCGAACTCGCGGCCGCGCAGCACCATCTTCTGATACACGGAGTAGAGCTGCTTGGGGCGCCCAACGACCTTGCCGCGGATGCGCAGATCGTGCAGATCCTCGTCGATATCCGTGACCACCTGACGCAGATACTTCTCCCGCTGCGGGGTGCGCTGAGTGATGAGGCTGTTGATCTCCGCGTAGATCTTCGGGTTGAGCACGGCGAAGGAGAGGTCTTCGAGCTCCGACTTGATCGCCTGCATACCGAGGCGGTTCGCGAGCGGCGCGTAGATCTCCAGCGTCTCCTTGGCCTTGCGCTCCGCCTTCTCCGGCGGGACGAAGCCCCAGGTACGGGCATTGTGCAGGCGATCGGCGAGCTTGATGAGTAGCACGCGGATGTCCTTCGACATCGCGACGATCATCTTGCGGACCGTCTCCGCCTGCGCGCTCTCGCCGTATTTGACCTTGTCGAGCTTGGTCACCCCGTCGACGAGCATCGCGACCTCGTCGCCGAAGGTCTCGGTGAGCTCAGTGAGGGCGTAGCCCGTGTCCTCGACGGTGTCGTGCAGGAGGGCGGCCGCCACGGCACGCGGGCCGAGGCCGAGCTCGGCGAGGATCTGCGCCACGGCGAGAGGATGCGTGATGTACGGCTCACCGCTCTGCCGGAACTGTCCGGTGTGCTTCTCCCTGGCGACCTCGTACGCACGCTGGATGATCGCAATGTCGCCACGCGGATGGTTCGTACGGACCGTGCGGATGAGGCTGTCCAGGTCGTTGCTGCGCGGGGCGCGCGAGAAGATCCGCGGCACGAGCCTGCGCAGACTGGAGCCCTGCGTCGAGGTGTTCGCCTCCGCCATGCCTCACCTCCGGGTCACATCATCTTACGCGCCCCGGCGGCAGTCGATCCTCGCAGGAGCGAGGCACTACGCCGTCGTCGTTACCGCGGCACGTTCGCGCGCACTGGTGATCCGCGCGTCTCGGGCGACGATGTGCGGTTCCCGCTCCCGGAACAGCGAGTACAGCGGTGCCGCGACGAACAGCGTCGAATAGGTCGCCACGAGAATGCCGACGAAGATCGCGAGCGAGATGTCGGTGAGCGTGTCCGCCCCCATCCACACCCCGCCGATGAACAGGATCGCGCCGACGGGAAGGGCCGCGACGATCGACGTGTTGATCGAGCGCACGAGCGTCTGGTTCACTGCGAGGTTGACCGATTCCCCGAACGTGCGCGCGGATTTCTCGCCGTCCTCCGTGGTGTTCTCTCGGATCTTGTCGAAGACGACGGTCGTGTCGTAGAGCGAGTACGACAGGATCGTGAGGAAGCCGATGACGGCGGCGGGAGAGATCTCGAAGCCCGCGAGGCCGTAGACCCCGACGGTGATGATGAGCACGTCGAGCAGACCGATGATCGCCGAAGCGGACATCTTCCAGGTGCGGAAGTAGACGGCGAGGATGAGGAAAGTGAGGGCGAGGAAGATCGCCAGCCCCCACAGGGACTGCCGGGTGACGTTCTCGCCCCATTGCGGGCCGATGTACGAGGCGGTCACGTCCTCCGTGTCCACGCCGTAGGCGCTGGCGAGAGCCTCCGCGACCTGCTGCGTCTCCTCGGAGCTCATCTGGGATGTCTGCACGCGCACATCGGTGCCGCCGATGACGGCGACCTTCGTGGTCGCATCGGCGGACACGGAGTGCACGGCGGTCGTCGCCGTCTGCTGATTCGTGCTCGACGGTGCCGTAACGGTGAACTGCGATCCCCCGGTGAACTCGATGGAGAACTGGATGGGGCGCAGCAACGGGACGAGGGCGGAGCCGACGACGAGGACGATCGCGATGATGAACCACAGGCGACGACGCCCGACGAAGGGGAAGGAGGTCTTCCCCGAGTAGAGATTGTTGCCGAACTCATTCATGGAAGGCATCAGTTCCCTCCGTCCTTTCCGGCGCTACCCGATCTCTCCGCGGCGATGGACTCCGCGCGTTTGCGTTCTGCGATCGTCTGGCGACGGTCCGCCTCCCCGCGAGAGCGGTTGTTCTTGGCCGTCTGTCCGGTGAAGGCGACGGCGACCTCGCGGAACTGCGCGCGGTCCCGGTGCACGGCGCCCAGGGAGGTGGGGTCCAGGCCGGAGAGCCGGTGCCCACCGCCGAAGAACTTCGTCCGCGCGAGGAGCTGCATGACGGGGTGGGTGAAGATCACGAAGATGAACACGTCAATGACGGTCGTGAGGCCGAGGGTGAAGGCGAAGCCCTTGACCGTCGAATCCGCGAGGATGTACAGCACGACGGCAGCGAGGATGTTGATTGACTTCGAGATGTAGATGGTGCGCTTCGCGCGCCCCCAGCCGTCCTCGACGGCTCCCGTGATCGACTTCCCATCCCGGAGCTCATCGCGTATTCGCTCGAAGTACACGATAAAGGAGTCGGCCGTGAAACCGATCGAGACGATGAGGCCCGCGACACCGGCGAGCGAGAGCCGGAAGCCGAGCCGCCACGCGAGGATGCAGACGATGATGTAGGTGAGCACCGCCATCACGCCGATGGAGGCCATGATGACCCAGCCGAGCGCGCGATAGCTGATCAGTGAGTAGATCGCGACGAGACCCAGACCGATAAGTCCGGCGATGAGGCCGACCATGAGCTGCTGGGAACCCAGCGTCGCCGAAACGGTGTCGGAACTCTCCGTCGTGAAGCTCAACGGCAGCGCACCGTACTTGAGCTGATCGGCGAGGGATTCCGCCGTCTCCTGGGTGAAGCTTCCGGAGATGCTGGGCCGACCGTCGGTGATCGTCGCGTTCATCTGCGGCGCGGAGATGACGAGTCCGTCGAGGACGAAGGCGAACTGGTCGCGTGGGCTGAGGTCTTGGAGCTTGTACTGGTAGAGGCGCTGGCTGATGTCGGCGAAGGTCGCCGTGCCGTCGCTGTCGAGCGTGATGTTCACGGTCCACGCGCCGGAGGTGCTGTTGCGTCCGCTGGAAGCGTCGGTGATCGAGGTGCCGTCGAGCTCCACGGGGCCGAGGAGGTACTTGGCGGTGTTCGTCTCGTCGCAGGCGATGAGCGGCTCGTCGGTGGGCGCGGTGTTCGCGTCATCGTGCTCGGCTGCACAGTCGTAGGCGAGGAACTCGGCCTGCAGCTTCTCCGTCAACCAGGACAGGTCGCTCGCATCCGTCGGCTCCGCGGTTGGCACATCGTTCACCGTGGGGTCTGGCGAGGGGTAGGCGGTCGCATTGCCGTCGTCACCGACATAGGAGTTCGCGGCTGCCGTCGTCGCGAGCACAGGGCGCAGCTCCATCTTGGCGCTCGCCTGAATGCGGTCCCGCGTCGCCTGATCGGCCACGCCAGGGATCTGCACGACGATGTTCCGAGCGCCTTCCGTCGTGATGTCTGCCTCTGCGACGCCCGAGGCGTCGACGCGCTGACGGATGATCGACACTGCCTGATCGAGCTGGTCCTGCGTGGGATCGGAGCCGTCCTCTGTCACTGCGCTGAGGACTATCTGTGTGCCCCCCTGCAGATCGAGGGCGAGCTCAGGAATCCAGGAGCTCTTCTGAAAGCCGTAGACGCCGATGGCATTGATGCCGAAGAGTGCGGCCGTGACGAGAAGCAGTCCCAGCAGGACCCTCCAGGCATGACGGACCGGTGAGGATGATGCCACGTACGTTCAGCTTTCTAGGAAACAGAGGGGAACAGCCGTCAGCGCTTCTCGCCGGAGTCGCCCTCCAGGCGCGCCCGGGTCTGCTCCGGGGTCTCGAGGACGGGGCTATCCGAGGACGGTGCGACTCCCGTGATGTCCTCGACCGTGACGTCGTCGAGGTTGATGTCGTCGTCGAGTCCGTCCACGTCCGCCGACTCCGCCGGGTCGACGATGCGCAGAACGGCCTGACTGTGCACCTCGATCACGACCCCGGGGGCGATCTCCACGCGCGCGGGCTCATCGAGGTTGTCCGGGTCGAAGGAGACGATCGTCCCATAGAGCCCACCCTGGAGGAGGACCTTCGCGCCGGGAACCGTCTCGCGCGCCTTCTTCTCCTGGTCTGCCTTCATCTGCTTGTTCCGCTTGCGCATGTTGAAGATCATGAAGGCGCCAAGAACAACGACAACGGCAAGAAGCAAATAGTTTTCCATCGAGGAGAGGCCTTTCAGAGGTGCGCTCGCCAATGACGGGATGCACGGTGGTTCGGGTGGAAGTCTTCAGTGATTATAGGACATACAGCTTTCGCGTCTCTGTCACCCCTCGTCGGGGTGCACGAGGCCGAGATGCGCGTAGGCCTCCGGCGTCGCGATCCGACCGCGCGGCGTGCGCCCGAGGAAGCCGATGCGGACAAGGTAGGGCTCCACGACGCTCTCCACCGTTTCGGCTTCCTCCCCCACGGCGACCGCGAGGGTGCTGAGGCCCACGGGCCCGCCGCGGAAGCGCCGCACGAGCGCTTCGAGGACCGCGCGGTCCAGACGGTCGAGGCCGATCGCATCGACATCATAGAGTTCCAGTGCCGCGTTCACGTCGGCGACCGACGCGGCTCCGCCCTGCGCGTGCACGAGGACATAGTCGCGCACGCGGCGGAGCAGGCGATTCGCGATGCGCGGTGTCCCCCGAGACCGGCGCGCGATCTCCGCGCGCGCGTCCACGGGCAGATCCACGCCGAGGACGATCGCCGATCTGCCGATCACCCGCTCCAGGTCGGAGTTCTCGTAGAACTCCAGGTGTCCCGTGAAGCCGAAGCGGTCGCGCAACGGATTGGGGAGAAGCCCGGAACGCGTCGTGGCGCCCACGAGGGTGAACGGGGCGAGTTCGAGCGGAACGCTCGTCGCCCCTGCGCCCTTACCCACCATGATGTCGATGCGGAAGTCCTCCATCGCGAGATACAGCATCTCCTCGGCGGAGCGCGCCATGCGATGGATCTCGTCGATGAAGAGCACCTCGCCGGGGACGAGGCTGGACAGCAGGGCGGCGAGGTCGCCGGCGTGCTGGATCGCGGGTCCGCTGGACAGGCGCAGCGGGCGTTCGCTCTCGTGCGCGACGATCATCGCCATGGTCGTCTTGCCGAGGCCGGGAGGCCCGGCGAGGAGGATGTGGTCGGCGGGACGCCCCTGGATGCGCGCCGCCTCGAGCAGGAGCTGGAGCTGCCCGCGGACCTTGGGCTGTCCGACGAACTCCGACAGACTCGTCGGGCGGAGGGCCCCCTCGATCGCGAGCTCTGTCTCGTCGACAGGCTCGGCCGCGTCGCGCGCCTCAGCCACGCGCCGCTCCCGTCTGCTGCGCCGGACCGAGGAGCGCGAGTGTGTGCCGCAGGAGCGCGGCGACCGAGGTCTGCTCCGTCTCGCTGGCGGTCTCAAGCGCCTGTTCGACGGCGTCCTCGGCGATGCGCTCGCTCCAGCCGAGGCCGACGAGCGCCGCCGTGGTCTGCAGGGTGACGTTCACCACGGCGGATGTCCCCTTGCCCGTCGGAGAAGCCACCGGGGCGGGGAGCTTCCCGGCGAGCTGCACGACGATGAGCTTGGCCGTCTTCGGGCCGATGCCGGAGACGCGACGGAAAGGCGCGTCGTCATCGTCCGCGACGGCGGCGGAGATCTGGTCGACGCTGAGGTGGCCGAGGACGCCGAGCGCCGACTTCGGCCCCACGCCGGTCACACCGAGGAGCTGCCCGAACACTGCGAGCTCCACCGAGCCCTCGAAGCCGTAAAGGGTGAGGGCATCCTCTCGAACGATAAGACTCGTGTGCAGGCGCAGAGAATGCCCCGACTGGGCGGAACGCGCGACATCCGCGGGGACATAGACGAGGAATCCGACCCCGCCCACCTCGATCACAACGTGATCAGTGCCCGCGGAGAGCACGGTGCCGTGCAGGGAAGAGATCATGCCCTCAGCCTAGGGTGAATCCTCGTAGCTATGTTCGAGCGACACGCTCGGCATCGAGCCAGGCGCGCTGCGCGGGGGTAAGCGCACCGGTTTCCTGGGCGACGGGGGCGTTTCCTCTCCAGGCATGGCAGACCACGATGGCGAGGGCATCAGCGGCATCCGCGGGCTGCGGGGGCACATCGAGGCGGAGGATCTTGGCGATCATCGCCTGCACCTGCTTCTTGTCCGCGGAGCCGTACCCCGTCACGGCAGCCTTGACCTCCGTCGGCGTATGCGTCGCCGCGGGGAGGCCCGCCTCGGTGGCAACGAGCAGCGCGATGCCGCTCGCCTGCGCAGTTCCCATCACCGTATGACTGTTCTGCTGGGCGAACACGCGCTCCACCGCGACCGCTGCGGGCGCGAATTCGGCGATCACCGCGCGGATCCCCCGGGCGACCTGGGCGAGCCGCTCCCCCACGGGCGCATCGGTGGGCGTACGGATGACACCCACGTGCACGAGGGTCGCCCGCCGCGCCCGATCGACGTCCACGACGCCCACGCCGCACCGGGTCAAGCCGGGGTCGACGCCGAGGACACGCAGAGAGGAGGGCACCTGTTCAGGGTAGGGAGCGGGAGTCGGTTCCGCGGCGCGGCGCGCCCTACTCGTCCTCTTCGAGCTCCGCCTGGA
>JAATFJ010000200.1 GCA_015655255.1 Actinomycetales bacterium
CGACGTTCACGGAGGGCACGCTCACCGTCGGCGTCCCGGAGAACCTCCCCTACTCGGGGACGGAGGGCACGGATGCGACGGGCACCGACGTCGACCTCCTCAAGACCATCGCCGCGGCCGAGTGTCTCGACATCGCCTTCGACTCCATCACCTACGCCAACGGAATCGCCATGATCACCGAGCAGCACAAGGCCGACATCATCACGGGCGGCTGGTACGTCACGGAGGAGAGGGCGGAGCAGGTCGGCTTCACCTCGCCGACGCAGTACGACACCATTGGCATCGTCTCCGCGGACGGCATCAGCACGGTGGACGAGCTCACCGAGGTCGGCGAGGTCGGATCCGGCGTCGGGTTCTCGTGGGAGGCGGACGCCTCCGCGCTCCTCGGCGACAACTACAACAGCTACGCGGGCACGGTCGAGATGAAGCAGGACCTGGAGAACGGGCGCATTCAGGCGGCCCTCGACGGCTACGCCGTCGCCGTCGTCGCCTACGCCGACACCGACTTCATCGTGGAGCCCTCCGAGTCGGACCCGCGCATCGCCATCACCGAGGACAAGCCGATCATCGCCTACCCGATCGACCCGGACAACGCGGACCTCTCCGACGCGATCAGCGAGCTCATCGACACCTACCGCGAGGACGGGACCCTCGAGGAGCTCTTGGACGAATACGACCTCGCCTCCCTCATGGTCCCCGCGGACGTCGCAGCGACGTCCATCCGCTGAGCGGCGAGGAGAGGAGCTGCCATGCCCGGTCCCCTTCTCACCCGGCCCAACGAGCTCGCCATCGCGGGCGTCGAAATCGAGCATCTGTCGAAGAGCTTCGGCTCCCATCTCGTCCTCGACGACATCTCCATGTCGGTGAAGCCGGGGAGCGTCACCGCCCTCATCGGGCCGTCGGGGTCCGGGAAGAGCACGCTGCTGCGCTGCGTCAACCTCCTGGAGACGCCGGATGCGGGGTCGGTCGCCGTGGGCTCCCAGCGCATAGAAGCGGGCGCCCTGCCGCGCGCGAAGGAGCTGCTCAACCTGCGCAGGCAGGTGGGCATGGTCTTCCAGTCTTTCAACCTCTTCCCGCATCTGACGGTGCTGCGCAACATCGCCTTCCCGCAGGAGAAGATCCTCGGCAGGGATCGCGCGGAGGCGGAGGAGCGCGCGCTGACGCTTCTCGATCGCGTCGGCCTGAGGGACAAGGCGCAGGCCCACCCCACGCGCTGCTCCGGCGGCCAGCAGCAGCGCATCGCGATCGTGCGCGCGCTCGCGCTCAACCCCCGCGCCATGCTGTTCGACGAGCCGACGAGCGCGCTGGACCCGGAGGTCGGCGTCGAAGTGCTTACGGTCATGCGGGAGCTCGCCGACACGGGCATGACGATGATCGTCGTGACGCACGAGATGCAGTTCGCGCGGGAGGTCTCCGACCACCTCGTCGTGATGGCCGACGGCCACGTCATCGAGGAGGGCGATCCCGCCGCGATCATGGCCGATCCGCAGGAGGAGCGCACCCGGCGCTTCCTCCATGCCGTGATGGATCGGTGATCGGGATGCCGGACGTCGTCACGGTCGTTCTCCTCGGACTCCCCCTCACGCTCCTCGTGACCGCGCTCGCCTACGCGATCGGCCTCGTCGGCGGCATCCCGCTCATGCTCGCGCTCCGCTCCCGGCATGCACCCGTGCGTCTCGCCGTGCGCCTGCTCGTCGATCTCATCCGCGGGATACCGCCGATCGTGTGGCTCTTCCTCCTGTACTTCGGGGTGTCGATCGGCACCGTGCGATTCGACTCGCTCACGGCGGCGATCATCGGGCTCGGCGTCATCGCCTCCGCATACCTCGCGGAGATCTACCGCGGCGGATTCGCGACGCTTCCGCACGGGCAAGCGGAGGCGGCAGCGGCGCTCGGCTTCGGGAGCACGACGACCTTTGCCCGCATCCTTGCCCCTCAGGCGCTGCGCACCTCGCTGCCGTCGATGACGGCGTACCTGCTGTCGCTCATCAAGGATTCCTCGATCGCCTCGACGATCGGGGTCGCGGACATGGTCTTCCAGGCGAACCTGTTCACCCGTCAGCACACCGCGGATGGGGGCTTCGCCGCCTTCTTCGTCGCCGCGGCCGTCTACCTGGCCATCAGCGTCCCCGTCGCGATCGCGGTACGCCGCCTCGATACCCGCCTGCAGAGGAGCCACCGATGACGATCGCCGACTACCTCCCGAGTCTCGCCCAGGGGCTCATCGTGAGCCTGCAGCTCACCGTCGTCTCCGTGGTCTTCGGCTACGTACTCGGACTCCTTTTCGCCCTCGGCGTCTCCTCACGGCACGCAGGGCTGAAGTGGCCCTCGCTCGTCGTCGTCGAGGTCGGACGCGGGATCCCCGCACTCGTCGTGCTGTACATCGTGTACTTCGGACTGCCCGCCCTGGGACTCGTCTTCGACTCGTTCTGGTCCGCGGCGGTTGCCCTCACCTTCACGGCGGGTGCGTACTCCTCCGAGATGATCCGGGCGGGCATCCAGTCGGTCCCCACGGGCCAGGTGGAAGCGGCCGCCGCGCTCGGATTCGCGCGGGGGACCTCGTTCCTCCGCATCGTCCTGCTCCAGGGGCTGCGCTCGGCGATCCCCGCCCTCATGGGGCTCGCGATCATGTCTTTCCAGGCGACGTCCCTCGCCTACTCGATCTCCGCGGATGAACTCATGGCCGAGTCCTACAAAGCGAGCTCCATCACCTTCGAGTACCTCGAGGTGTATGCCGTGACGGGGCTCGTCTACGCGGCGATCGCCGTGCCCGCGACGTGGCTCTCCGTGCTCGTCGAGCGCCGTCTCGCCCGGGGACAATCATGAGCACAAGGAAGGAAGGGAACGGATGATGACCGAGAGGAAGACGATCACCTGGATCGAGGCCACGCACGGGGATCCGGCGCTGAGCCGACTCTGGCGCTTCCTCGCCACCGAGGTGGAGCGGCTCGCCGAGGGGCGCGTGGACGTGCTCCTCCGACACATCGGGACGGATGCCGGGGGGATCCGCACCCCCGCGAACCGGCTCATGAACGACGCCGCGATCCTCGCCGCCGTCCTCGACGCGCAGGAGAACTCCGATGCCATCGTCCTCGGCTGCTGGGGAGCGCCCACCCGCGCCGTCCGCGCGGCGTCGCGGGTCCCCGTCTCGAGCCTCGCGGACGGGAGCGTACGCGCCATCGGCAGCCTCGCGACGCGCGCGGTGATGGTCACCGTGTCGCCCGCGCTCGTGCCGATCTTCGAGGAGGACCTCGTCGGGCTCGGCGCGACGGGATTCCTCGCCGACCGCCCCGTGCGCTCCTACGATCCGGAGTCGAGCCACGCGGACGTCGTACGGGCGATCGATGATCCCACCGACCTCATCGCGCGGTTCGACGCCGTCGCGCGCACCGCCGTCGACGACGGAGCGGATGCCGTCCTCGTCGGCTGCGGGTACCTCGCACCGCTGTTCACCCATCACGGCTACACCGCGGTCACGGGGCACCCCGACGTGCCCGTCGTCGACTGCAACCGCCTCGCCCTCAGCCACGTCCTCCAGCTGAGCGAGCTCGCGGACGCCGGCATCGTCCCCTCGCCGCGCGGATACGCGCGCCCCACGGGGCATCGGGCCGAGGCGCTCGCGGCCGCAGCGCGGCGCCTCCTCCCCGGCGACGCACGCTGAGAGCGCGCACGAACCCGCACGAACCCGCACGAACCCGCACGAAAGGAAACACCCACCCCATGACCACCTACTGCGTGATCGGCGCCGGCGCCGCCGGCCTGTCCACGCTCGCACACCTGATCCGGTCCGGATACGAGGTCGACTGCTTCGAGCAGACCAATCGCGTCGGAGGGCACTGGCACACGGACTACGAAGCGCTGCACCTCATCACCTCCCGCGACCAGACCGCCTTCGAGGGCTTCCCCATGCCCGCGGGCTACCCGTACTTCCCTCGACGGGACGAGGTGCGCGACTACATCGAGGCCTATGCGCGCGATCGCGGCCTCCCCGAGCGCATCGAGTTCGGGACGGCCGTCGTCGCCGTCACACCGCGGGAGGCCGACGGAGCGGTTGGCTCCTCCGGCTGGCGCGTCCGGCTCGGGACAGGCGAGGAGCGGGACTACGACGGCGTCTTCGTCGCCAACGGGCACCTGTGGGACGCGAAAGTCCCCGCGATCTCGGTGGGCTTCGCGGGGAAGCAGCTGCACTCCAGCGAGTACAGCAACACGGACGACATCGAGGGCGAACGCGTGCTCGTCGTCGGCGCGGGGAACTCCGGCTGCGACCTCGCCGTCGACGCCGCACAGCACCGGTTCGACACCGACATCGTGATCCGCGAGGGGACCTTCTTCCAGCCGAAGTCCTACTTCGGGGTCCCCCGGCAGGAGCTGTCGTGGATGTCGCAGTTCTCGGCAGAGGAGCAGGACTTCCTCGCCCGGATGATGTCGCGCCTCTCCCTGGGCGAGAACAGCGCCTACGGTCTCCCCGAGCCCAAGGAGGGCACCCTCGCCGAGGGCAGGAGCGTCGTCAACAACCTGCTGCTCTACTGGATGCAGCACGGCCGCATCCACGCCGTCCCCGGCATCGAGGCCATCGAGGGGAGGACCGTGCGGTTCGCCGACGGCCGGGAGAGCGAGTACGACACCATCCTGTGGGCCACGGGATTCCACGCCACGCTGCCGTTCCTCGACGACTCCCTCGTCGCACGGAGCCAGGGCGTCCCGTTGCGCTATGCGGGGGGCATCGTCCCCGCGGGGCTCGAGAAGCTCTACTACATCGGCCTCACGGCGCCACGCGGACCGCAGCTGCCCGTGTACGGCGTGCAGGCGAAGCTCGCCGCGCGCATGATCGCCCTGCACGAAGCGGCACCGGGCGGCTGCGCCGGGATCGCGGAGCACCTCGCGCAGCGGCGGACCGCCGACGACAGGATCGACATCGTGCGCGCCGAGTGGACGGAGCAGCTCGCGGAGGCGGAGCGCGACCTCGACGTCCTCGGCGCCACGCTCGCGGAGGCGCGCGATCCCGCCGTGCGCTGAGGAACGCGGGTCGGCAGGCGACACCTCGGTGCGCCTCCCGACCCGCATGCGGCGGCGCGGCACGCTCTAGGCTTTCCCCATGGGCAGGACGCGTCAGAAGGACATCGAGCACCCCAGGGCGCGCCTCGACCACGGCGGCGTCGCGAGCATCGAGCCCTCGGAGTTCACAAGCGGCTACGAGCTCCTCGTCGACGGCACGCCGCAGTCCCACGTCGACCTCGACGACCCCACGCATCTGCACTTCGAGTACGTCGCCCGCATGGGCGCGGTCATCGATCAGCTGCTCGAACCGGGGCAGCCGCTCACGGCCGTCCATCTGGGCGCGGGAGCCCTCACGATCCCCCGGTACATCGATCGGACGCGGCCGGGCTCGCGGCAGCAGGTGATCGAGTGGGAGGCTCCGCTCGTCGACCTCGTGCGGGAGAATCTGCCGCTACCCAAGAACGCGCAGATCCGCATCCGGATCGGGGATGCGCGTGCGGGGCTCGCGAAGCTGCCGACCGCGCTGCGCGGGGCGTGCGACCTCCTCGTCTCCGACGTGTTCTCCGGCGCCCAGACCCCCGCACACCTCACGAGCATCGAGTTCTACCGCGAGGCGCGCGCCCTGCTGAGCCCCGCGGGCGTGCTCCTCGTCAATGTCGCAGACGGCCCCGGTCTTGCCTTCGCCCGCCGTCAGGTCGCCACGATCTCCGCCGTGCTCTCCGAGGTCGCGGTGCTCGCGGATACTCAGATCCTCAAGGGACGCCGTTTCGGGAACCTCGTCGTCGCCGCCTCCGCCGCACCGTTGCCGAGCACCTGGCTTCCGCGGCTCCTCGCCGCGGGTCCGCATCCGGCGAAGATCGCCCAGGGGGACGAGGTGCGCGCCTTCGCGCAGGGCGCGCTGGCGATGACCGACGGGGACGCGACCGCCTCCCCTTCCCCCGATGCGTCGATCTTCCTGCGCTGATCGCCGGCTTCCGGGCGTGCCGGGTGGCTCCGCGGAGCGCGGCACGGCAGACTAGGCGGGACGGCGCGGAAGGAGAGCACATGAGTTTCATCCAGGGGTACGACTCGGAGACTCTTCGCGAACGGGTGAACCCCGCGGAGTGTGCCGATCGGCTCGCCGAGATCGAGTCTCAGCGCAGCCTTCCCGCGCTCATGGAGCGGGTGTGGCTGCTCAAGGTCCTCGACCGGCTGGATGAAGCGCTCACGCTCTCCGAGGAAGCCGTCCGCGTGGCACGCATGGCGGGGACGCGCAAGGACGTGCTCCGCGCCCGCGTCCTGCATGCGACGATCCTGCAGTACCGCGGCGCTCATGCCGCAGCCGAGCAGGAATTGGCGACCTGCGCCACGGAGGCGGAGGGCCACGGCTGGTCCCCCATCGCGGCGTTCGCGATGCAGCATCACGGCAAGAACGCCTACGACGCGGGCGATTTCGAGCAGGCGCGGGAGAGTCTCACCAAGGCCCTGTTCCTCCGGAGGAAGGCCGGTGCCGACGACGGCGAGCTGGAGCCGCTGCTCCTCGCGATCGACGCCGCGGAACGCCGCAGGTCGGTCCCCCTCGTCGCCAGCTGAACGGCGCCGCACCGGGATGTCCCTGGCACGAGTTAGCCTGAATTCATGGCGGATCTTCACCGTGTGCGCATCTGGGCCGAGGCGCTGATCCGGCTGCATCTGGATGAGTCGTGGTCTTTCGACTTCGATCATGCCAAGCAGCGGGCGGGACTGTGCGACTACCAGGCCCGGCGCATCACCGTCTCGCGTTACCTCGCCGCCCGCTTCGGCGACGATGAGATCCACCAGACGCTGCTGCACGAGGTGGCGCACGCGCTCGCCGGTCACGCCGCAGGCCACGGCTCCCGATGGAAGAGGATCGCGGCGGAGCTCGGCTACGTCGGCGGGACGACCCACCACGGGGAGACCGCGACGGAGCTGGCCCCTTGGGTCGGCACCTGCCCCGCCGGCCACATCACCTACCGGCACCGGCGCCCGAGCCGCGCGACCTCCTGCGCGAAATGCTCCCGCAGCTTCGACCCACGCTTCCAGTTCACCTGGGTGCGCCGGGAGATCAGCGCGGCCGCCCGACTCGCGGCCCAGGCTCCGCGCTCGCAGTAGCGCGGTGTCGTGCGCGCATCCGCGCCCCCTTTCTGCATCTGCGGCAGAGATCGCTGGTACCGATGCAGAAAGGGGGCGCACTTGCGGGCCGGGGCTGGGAGGGCGGGGGGCGGGGCTCAGTCCGCGGCGAGCGCCTCAACGGGAGGGACGCGCGTCGCGAGACGCGTGGGGGTCGCGGCGGCGAGGAGCGTGAGGATCGCCGTGCCCGCGATGATCACCGCGACAGGGATCCTCGGCACCTGCGTAGCGACGAGGCCCGCGGGGCCGACGCCCTCGACGATCGCCACCGAGCCGAGCACCGACTGCGCGGCGACCCAGCCGTAGGCGATCCCGAGGAGGAGACCCGTCGTCGTCGCCGCGACCGTGATGTGCACGGCTTCGAGGAGGATCATCCGGCGCAGCTGCCGGTTGGACAGGCCGATCGCGTGCAGCAGCCCCAGTTCCCGACGCCGCTGCACGACGCCGATCGTGAGCAGGTTCACAAGGCCCACACCGGCTATGACCGCGGAGATCGCCACGATCGTCATCATCACGGCGGAGAAGGCGTCGATCGTCGTGAGCATCTCCTGCGGCACGTTCCCATCCGCCGCGGCGACGAGCAGGACCTTGACCGATTCCAGCGCCACGGCGAACATCGTCACGAGCGTGACACCCATGACGACGCCGATCGCCATGCGGCTGGACCGCTCCGGATAGCGCAGCGCGTTCTCGGCGGCGAGCCGCGCGGGCGCGGAGGAGCCGAGGAGCCGCCCGACGAGCCGCAGGATGGGCGGCATGATCGAGGAGGCACCGATGGCGAGGCCCGTGAACGACAGCAGACCGCCGACGAAGGAGATGAGAACGGCGAGCGGCGTATACAGACCCGCGACGACGCCGAGCGCGAGAAAGACGATGCCGAGGATGCCGAGCACGAGCGCGGATACTCGCCGCCCCGAATGACGCGCGATCTCCTCGCGACCCCGCTCCACGGAACCGGCGATCGCCTGCAGCGGCGTCACCGCGAGCACGCGCCGGGAGCCCGCCCAGGCGGCCGCCCACGTCGTGAGGACGACGGCGGCGGCGGGGAGGATCGCTGCGGGCTGCAGCACGGAGAACACCGTCCCGTCTTCGAAGACATCCCCCATGATCCGCACGCCGATGACGGCGATGAGCAGGCCGACGAGAGCACCAAGCACGGCGCCGATCACCCCCACGCCCAGTCCCTGCCGAGCGAGGACGCGGCGCTGCGAGCGGGCCGTCGCGCCGACGAGACGGAACAGCGCGATGCGCCGGGTGCGCCCCGCGACGATCGTGGCGAAGGTGTTCGCGGTGACGATGGAGGCGACGTAGAGCGCGACGCCGACGAGCAGCACAGAGAGGATCACGACGATGACCGCGAAGGTGTCAGTGCCGCCGATGTACGGATTCGCCTGCAGCATCCTGCCGATGTAGACGGTCGCCTCGATGAGCACTACGCCGAATGCGCTGGACAGTGCGGCGACGAGGATGCTCGCCCCCATGCCCTGCTCGGCGAGCCAGGACAGGGAGACCCGCGAGGAGCGCGCCGCCGGCGCGATGACGGCGGTCATCGCGCCACCTCCGCCTGCAGCATGTAGGCGGCGATCGACTCGGGAGTCATGCGCGGATGATCAGCGACGATCTTCCCATCGCCGAGGAAGAGAACGCGGTCGGCGTGGCTCGCGGCGATCGCATCGTGCGTGACCATGGCGATCGACTGTCCGTGCTCCGCGCTCGCAGTCTGCAGGAGACGCAGCACCTCGCGGCTGGTCTGCGAATCGAGGTTCCCCGTCGGCTCATCGGCGAAGACGAGGTCCGGCGCGGTGGCGAGCGCACGGGCGATGGCGACGCGCTGCTGCTGACCACCGGAGAGTTCATGCGGTCGGTGCCGCACCCGCGCCCCGAGGCCGAGGGAATCGACGAGCCCATCGATGCGAGCCTTCTCGATCGCGCTCGGACGCCGCCCGTCCAGCTCGAAGGGCAACAGGATGTTCCCCCTCACGTCGAGGGTGGGTACGAGGTTGAAGGCCTGGAAGATGAAGCCCACGCGACGGCGCCGCAGGATCGTCATATCGAGGTCATCGAGGCCAGTGATCTCGGTGTCGCCGATCCACGCCCGTCCCTCCGTGGGCGCATCCAGTCCCGCCATGATGTGCATGAGCGTCGATTTGCCGGAGCCCGACGGCCCCATGATCGCGGTGAACTGCCCCCGGCGGATCCCGACGCTCACCCCGTCGAGAGCGTTGACGGCGCTCTCTCCCGCACCGTAGGACTTCTTCAGGTTCTGGACGCGGGCGGCGAGCCCCCGGTCGGTGGTCGTGGTCTCCATGCCTTCGACGCTACGGACGCCGGGGCAATGCCACATCGCCCGCCGGGCCCATCCCGCCTACATCGCGAGGATGATCCGAGAGACGCCGCAAGGTAGACTCAGCGTACTTAGTCCACTCGGAGGTCATCATGTCGACGGTCAATATTCACGAGGCGAAGACGCATTTCTCCCGTCTCGTCGACGCGGCTGCGTCCGGAGAGACCGTCGTCATCGCCAAGGCCGGTCGCCCGGTGGCCCGCCTCACACGCGTAGACGCTCACAGGACACCCCGCCGCCTCGGCTTCCTCGACGGCGAATCGCGCGTTCCGGACGACTTCGACACCCTCGGCCAGGAGGAGATCGCCCGGCTCTTCACCGCCGGAGAGCGCTGATGCGCCTCCTCCTCGATACGCACCTCATCCTGTGGGCGGCCTACGAGCCCACCCGTCTCAGTGAGGAGGTGCGCAGCCTCATCAACGACGACCGGCATGTCCCGGTCTTCAGCGCCGCGAGTATGTGGGAGGTGACGATCAAGGCAGGACTGGGACGCGCCGATTTCACCGTCGATCCCCGCATCCTCCGCCGCGGACTCCTGGAGAACGAGTGGGAGGAACTGCCCATCTCCAGCGCGCACAGCGTCGCCGTGGCCGATCTCCCCGCTGTGCATCAAGACCCTTTCGATCGCATCCTCGTCGCCCAGGCACGCGTAGAGGGCATCGCCCTGCTCACCTCCGATCCCCTCGTCGCCGAATACGGTTCGCCGGCCCGACTGGTCTGAGGGCGTCGCAACACGCATCGTCGTGGGCGCGCAGGGGTGCAGGAACGCGCCAAGGCGGGCGCGCCGGGGCTGGCTCAGGCCAGACCGTGCTCGAAGGCGAACACGACGAGCTGCACGCGGTCGCGGAGGGAGAGCTTGGTGAGGATGCGACTGATATGCGTCTTCACGGTCGCCTCGCTCAGGTATTCGCGCGAAGCGATCTCCGCATTGGAGAGGCCGCGGGCGGCGAGCGCGAAGATCTGCTGCTCGCGCTCGGTGAGCGAAGAGAACGCGGCGGGCACGGGCTTGGTCGCCTCCGCAAAATGCGCGAAGAGCTCCCGCGTTGCCGCCGCGGCGATGACGGAGGATCCCGAATCCACGGTGCGGATCGCAGCGAGGAGGAACTCGGGATCCGCATCCTTGAGGAGGAATCCGCTCGCCCCCTGACGGATCGCGCGGGCGGCGGCCTCATCGAGGTCGAAGGTCGTGAGCATGACGATTTTGGGAGGATCCGGGCAGGCGAGCATCTCCGCGGTCGCGGTGAGCCCGTCCATGACGGGCATGCGGATGTCCATGAGCACGACATCGGGGCTCGTCTGGGCGACGACGTCGATCGCCTCGCGCCCGTTGCTTGCCTCTCCGACGACCGTGAGATCAGGCTGCGAGGAGACGAGCATCCGAATACCGGCGCGGAAGAGCGCCTGATCGTCCACGAGCACGACGCGGATCATTCCGCCCCTCCGTCCTGTAATCCCCCGATAGGAAGTGTCGCACGCACGACGAAGGTCCCCGCGTCGTGACGCGCCTCCACTGTGCCGCCGACGAGCTGCGCGCGCTCGCGCATCCCGATGATGCCGTGCCCGCCGCCCGAGGTGGAGGGGCGCTCCGCCGTCGCGTTGCGCACCTCCAGATCGACGCGATCCGGCCACCAGGAGAGCCGGATGTCGACATCGCCCATGCCGTGACGCAGGGCGTTCGTGAGCGCTTCCTGGAGGATGCGATAGACGGCGAGCTGCACGGCCGCCGGCGGCTCCCCCGGCGGCAGCGGATCGACCGTGACCCGCGGTTCGATGCCCGCCTGGCGCACATGCGCGAAGAGCGCTTCGAGGTCGGCGAGGGTGGGCTGCGGCCCGTCGCCCTGGCGATGCCGCAGCTGCGTGAGCAGCATGCGGACGTCGGAGAGCGCCCCGCGAGCGGTCTGGGCGATCGTGCCGAGGGCCTCCTGGGTCGCCTCCGGATCGACCGCGGCGGCATAGCGCGCGCCGTCGGCCTGCGCGATCACGACGGCGAGGGAATGCGCGACGACATCGTGCATATCCCGCGCGATGCGTACCCGCTCCTGTTCCTCGACGGCAAGCGCCTCGCTACGCAGCTGCTCCGCACGCGCCGCCCGCGTGTGCAGCACGAGCCGCCAGAGCAGACCCGCACCCCACGACATCGCGAGGGTGAGGATGGTGATGATCACCAGAAGCACGCCGATGAGCAGGAGCTGCGGGACGTCCTCGGCGGCCATCCCGCCGCGCTGCAGGGAGATGACCGAGGTGAGGTAGAGGCCCGCGCTGAGCGCACCGACGACGGTCGATGCCCCGCCCACCCACATGACGACCCTGCTCCCCCATGCGGCCGTCGCGTAGAGCGCGATGTACACGGGGATGTCGACGAACGAGGGCCACAGCCCCGTCGCCATCTGTACGATCGCGCCCAGCCAGGCGATGGCGAGCGCAAGCGGCGGCGAGAGCCGACAGACGGCGGCGGCGATCCACATGATCGCGCCGACGAGGAGGGTTGCGCCGGTGCCCTGCCAGTTCTCCGTCAGCCAGAAGCTCACCGATGTCCCCGCACCCAGGAACACCGTGCTGAAGGGCACGGTGAGCAGGAAGCCGAGCATCGCGCCGAGGATGTCGATGACGAGCGCGAGTCGGGAGATCGGGCGCAGCATCCCCCTAAGGTAGGCGAGCACGCCCTCCCGCGGCATCCGTCTCACGATGTATGCCCCGTCACCGGGAGAGGGATTCACGGATCGCGCGCCGATCCGGCTTCCCCGAGGACAGCGCGGGCAGCGCATCGAGGAGGACGAGGCGCGCGGGACGGGCGGGAGCACCGATCGCGGCGGCGACGGCGGCGCGCGCCGCATCGAGCAGAACGCGTTCGTCGAGACCCGCGGCGCGGGGCGCGACGATGACCGACCCCTCCCCCCAACGCTCGTCCGGTACGCCGACGATGACGGCGCCGGCGAGCCCGGGAAGTTCGCGGACCACACGTTCGACGCGGTCGAGGGAGACGTTGATGCCTCCGGAGACGATGACGTTGTCGATGCGTCCCGTCACCTGCACGAGGCCGTCGTCCACTGTTCCCGCATCAGCCGTGCGATACCAGCGCACGCCCTCCGCATCGCGGACGAAGGAGGCATCGGTGCGCGCGGGATCATCCAGGTAGCCGTCGGCAAGAGTGGGACCTGTGATGTGCAGCTCACCGTCGACGACCCGCACGGTGGTGCCGTCGAGGGGCACGCCGTCGTAGACGCAGCCGCCGCTCGTCTCCGTCGATCCGTAGGTGCGCACAAGGCGCGCACCCGCGGCCTCCGCGCGCTCGCGCAGGGCAAGAGGCAGCGATTGCCCGCCCACGAGGATCGCCTCGAAGCGGCGCAGTGCGGCGGCAACCGCGGAATCGTGCGCGGCCGCATCGAGGAGCGTGGCGAGCTGCGCGGGCACGAGGGCCGTGAAGCTCGGCACGCGCGTGCCTCCGTCGCTCGATGCCATGCCGAGGGCGAGCGCGGCGAAGGATTCCGCGGAGAAGTGTCCGCCGAGGATCGCAGGCTCGCGTCCGGCGGTGATCGAGCGAACGAGCACCTGGACACCGGCGATGTATGAGGCGGGGAGGGCGAGGAGCCAGGCCCCATCGCCGACGCGCGCGGACGTTGCAAGGGCCCCGGATATGAGCGCGGACCGGGAGAGCACGACGCTTTTCGGGACGCCCGTGGAGCCGGACGTGGTGAGCACGAGGGCCGTTCCCGCCGGCACCTCCTCGGGGTGTTCGCCCGTGCCGCCGAGGGCGAGGGCGGGGCCCGCGCCGTGCACGGCGTCGCGGAGCATCCGCAGCAGGGCGCGAGGGTTGTCACCGGGAGCGGGGATCAGCCGGGTCATGCGTTCTCGAGCCTCGGAGGTGTCGGCGTCCGCGGCGCCCCGTCCGAGGGCGCCTCGGTCAGTAGTGCCATGGGAAGGAGGACCAGTCCGGATCGCGCTTCTCAAGGAAGGAGTCGCGCCCCTCCACGGCCTCGTCTGTGCCATAGGCGAGGCGCGTGGCCTCCCCCGCGAAGACCTGCTGGCCGAC
>JAATFJ010000235.1 GCA_015655255.1 Actinomycetales bacterium
CGCGAGTCCCGCGGCGTTCTGGGCGCTACTATTTATCGGGATCTTCCCCTCTGTGCTGTCCTACTTGCTGTGGAACAGCGCACTCACCGTCATCCCGCCGGGACGTGCCGCGGTGTTCCTCAACCTGCTCACGGTATTCACTGCGCTGTTCACGATTCTCGCCGGTCACCCGTACTCCCCCGCGCAGCTCATCGGCGGAATCGTCGTCATCGGCGGGGTGGCGATCGCGAACGCCCGGGCGTTCCGCCGCCAGGACACGGCGAAGAACGCCCCTGCCCGTTTGCAGGAATGAATCGAGACCCCGGGCGTTGCCGCCGGGGCGTTCGGGAAGGACTGTGCCCATGGAACCGCTCATCTCTGCCTACGGTCTCCTCCTCAGCGATCTCGACGGGGTGGTCTATCGCGGCAGCGAAGGAATCTCTGCGAACATCGACGCCCTGAACCGGGCGGAGGCGGAGGGTGTCCAACTCGGCTACATCACGAACAACGCCTCACGGAATCACGCGGAGATCGCCGCGCAGCTCTCCTCCTACGGCCTGCCGTCGAGCCATGCCGAGATCATGACGCCCTCGCAGTCGATTGTGCCGCTGCTGGCAGAGTTCCTCTCCCCCGGCGATCCCGTGCTGATCGTGGGAGGCCCGGGCCTGCACGAGATCGTCTCGGAGGCCGGGTACCGCGATGTGTCGAGCGTCGATGAGCATCCGCGCGCTGTCGTGCAGGGTTTCACGGCCTCCGTGAACCTCGGTGAGATCACGCAGATCTCCTACGCCGTACAGACCGGGATCCCCTGGCTCGCGACGAACGACGACCGCTCCGTACCGAAGGAGCGGGGCATCGCTCCGGGGAACGGGGCGATGGTGCAGGCGGTGTTCTGGGCGACGGGGCAGTATCCGCGCGTCGCGGGGAAGCCGGAGCGCCCCATCTACGACGCAGCCCTGGCGCGATGGCCTCATGAACGCGCGCTATTCATCGGCGACCGGCTGGACACCGATATCCTCGGCGCGCGCCGCGCCTATATCGACAGCGTCATGGTGTTCACCGGCATCGGCACGGCGAAAGAGGTGCTCGCCGCGGGCAGGGACCGGCGCCCGCTGTACGTCGTGGATGATCTTTCCCAGCTCTTCTCGCCGTATCCCGCCGCGCACAGGGACGCCGACGGGGTGCTGCGCATGGGGGGCGCGCTGCCGTCGTCCTCTCTGGCCCCGCACGGCGTCGACTGGAGGTCCTGGAGGGCGAGCCGGAGGACATCGACGTGCTCCGCGCGACGTGCGAACTCGTCTGGGGGACGGCGAACGGTTTCTCCGGCTGCGCCGTTCCGTGCGCGGTCTGGGACCGCGGGGTCCCTGCGAGCGCCGCGGCCTGACGCCGCGCGACGTCTGATCCGCAGGCGCTCGCGGCGGAGGAGTCCGCTGGTCCCGTCGCTCCTCAACGGATTCCCGCGACGAGGTTGATGACGGCGGCGAGGATCACCGCCCCGTAGAGGTAGGCGAGCAGCGTCTGCGTCGTGACGATGCGGCGCATCTCGTTGCTCGTGAGGTTCGTGTCCGAGATCTGGTAGGCGATGCCCAGGCCGAAGGAGACGTAGGCGAAGTCCGTGTACATCGGATCCTCGTCCTGATTGAAGTCGATGCCGCCGACGGGTTCGTTGTAGTAGACGCGCGCCATGTGCAACAGGTAGTCGGTCTGGATGAGCAGCCAGGAGGAGGCGACACTCACGAGCGCGATGCCCGCGAGCAGGAAGGCCATTCCCTCGGGGAGCTGACGGGTCTGCACGATGACGACGATCACCGCCCCGAGGCTGGCGAAGCTCGCGGTGAGGGCGAGGATGCGCACCATGCGCCGGCCGGGGTCCTCAGCCGTCGCATGCTCCCGCGTCTGGGCCGCGTCCATCGGCCAGACGACGAGGAGGATCCACGCGGCCGCGGTGAGCGCCGCGGCCGCCCAGCCGGAGAGGAGACCGGCGGGCACGCCCAGCAGAGGGACGACGACCACCGCGACAACGACGCCGACGACGAGGGCGATGAGGCCCCGGAGCCGACCGGAGGAAGGAGCACGGAAACCTGCCATGACTGCATCGTCCCATGGGACGCCCGCCCCGTGCCCCCGCCGCGCGCGGCGTTCCGCGCCTCATCCCGCGGTGCGCGACAGCCTCTGCGCTCTGCGACCCGGCATGCTCTCCGCCCATCCGCGCCGGATCACGGTCACGGCATCGGCGGCGACGACGAGACCGTCGTCGTAGGTGTCCCGCCAGATGGACAGTCCATCCGCCGCTTCACCGGCGAGGGGCCGGGAGAAGGCCTCCACCCCGAGCCGGCCCGCGTACCCGTCGTCGAGAGCGCGGCATACGACCCCGGGGACGTCGACGGCCCCCTCACCGAGGGGTCCGCGGCCGGACTGGCCCAGCTCCAGATATTTCAGATACGGCAGAGCGGCACGGATGGCCGCGGCCATGTCCCGCTCCTCGATAGCCATGTGGAAGGTGTCGAGGTGGATGCCGAGATTCGCCGAGCCGCTCGCCGCGACGTAGTCGATGGCCTGCTCCGCGGTGTTGATCGCCGCCTCCTCGTACCGGTTGAGCACCTCGAAGGTGAGCTGCACGCCCTGCGCGGCCGCGTCCTCGGCGACCGCGCCCACCTCGCGCGCACTCGCCTCGAAGCGCTCGCGGGAGAGCGGTTCCGTGGGGTGTCCGAACAGGCCGTAGGGGACGCCGTTCAGCTGGTCCGCGCCTGCACGGGCGGCGAAGTCCACGGCCGCGCGCAGCGCCGTGGCCCCCGCCTCCCGCTCGTCCGCATCCGCGGAGGAGACGTCGGCGCCCAGCCCCTGACCGCACATCATGATCGGCGCGATCCCCGCGGAGGAGAACACGCGCGCATAGGCGGCGGCGTCCGCGGAGACGACGTCGAGCGGGGGCAGGACGGCGCGCCGGTATCCCAGCCCGCGCAGGCGCTCGAGGATTCCCGGAAGGGATTCCGGACGCACGTCCCCCGTGACGGCCGCAAGATGGAAGGCCAGGTCCAGGTCCATATCGACCTCAGAAGACCGGCAGGTCGAGGCGCTGCTTGAACACGGAGTACCCGTCCTCGACGCTGACGACCGTGCCGTTGATGGCGTTCGCTTCATCGGACGCGAGGAAGGCCACGACGTTCGCGATCTCCTCGGGCGCGGTGAGCCTGTTCCGCAGCTGTTCCGCGGCGAAGGTGGCCTTGAGCTCCTCGCTGAACTGGTTGATGATCGGGGTTCCGACGCGGCCGGGGGTGATGGCCACTGCACGCACACCGAACTGGGCGAGCTCGTAGGCGGCGGAGCGCGTGAACGAGATCACGGCGGCCTTCGCCGCGCTGTAGGTGAAGGAGAGCTCCGCGGCCTGTTCGCCGTAGATCGACGAAGTGCTGATGATCACGCCGCCGGTCCCCTGATCGCGGAACCGTC
>JAATFJ010000123.1 GCA_015655255.1 Actinomycetales bacterium
CCGAACTCGCCGAAGACGAGGTTCTGGCTGCGGTTCTCGATGAGGCCGAAGGAGGCGGAGTCCCAGAACGCCGTCGAACCGCCGTTGCCGAGGACGATCTCATAGCCTTCGGGGAGACGGAAGAGGGTGGCCAGCTGCTCGCGGACGCTGCCGACGAGGTTCTTCACGGGCGCCTGGCGGTGCGAGGTTCCCAGCAGGCTCGTCCCCGCGGAGACCAGTGCCTCCAACTGTTCCGGGCGGACCTTGGAAGGTCCGCACCCGAAGCGACCGTCGGCGGGCAGGAGATCACGGGGGATTTCAATCGACATATGACGATTCTAGAACTCCCCCGGGCGTGTCCCGCCCCGCCTCGGCGGGCAATGTCCACGCCAGAAGGTAGGCTGGCCGCAGCGGACTTCGGAGGAAACCATGGTTGACCTGATCGACACCACGGAGATGTATCTCCGAACCATTCTCGAGTTGGAAGAAGAGAACATCGTGCCCCTGCGTGCACGGATCTCGGAGCGTCTCGGCCACTCAGGTCCCACGGTGTCACAGACGGTGGGGCGGATGGAGCGCGACGGTCTCGTCATCGTCTCGGAAGACCGTACCCTCGAGCTCACCGAACCGGGCCGTCGCAAGGCGATCGATGTCATGCGCAAGCACCGTCTCGCCGAGCGTCTGCTGTCCGACGTCATCGGTCTCGACTGGGCATATGTCCATGAGGAAGCATGCCGCTGGGAGCATGTGATGAGCGAGCAGGTGGAGCTGCGCCTGCTGGAGCTGCTCGGCAGCCCCACGGAGTCCCCCTACGGCAACCCCATCCCCGGTCTCGATCAGCTCGGCGGTTCTCCCGCGCACACCTTTGATGAGGGTGTGGTCGGCCTCGTCCGCAAGCTCAACGAGGCGGGGGGCCCCATCGAGGGCACCGTGCGTCGTCTCGCCGAGCCTGCGCAGGTCGACCCGGAGCTGCTGCAGCAGCTGCGGGACGCCGGCGTCGTGCCGGGGGCGCACGGCTCGTTCCGGTTCAACGAGGGGTATGTGCTCATCCAGATCGATGGGCAGGAGGACGGGCTGGAACTCCCCGTCGAGCTCGCGTCCCACATCTTCCTCGTTCGCGAGACGGCCTGACGGCACGGCGAGGACCCGGCTCCCAGGTTCGCAGGGTGACAGAATCGTTATCTTCGGGTAGCCTCGGTCAGGTCGTCAGTGAAGAAGCCCGCTGACGATGACCGCGAAGATCGTCTCGAAGGATCGTTTCTCCGCGTTGGGGACAGGCGCCAGTACGCGCGTTACCCAGCTGAGCGGAAACGAGCTAGCGCACCCGAGCGCTGAGGCACTGGAGGACTCCGTTTTGGCCGCAGACATCGAACCGACATCGACGACAGCTGAAGAGAACGCCCTACGCCGCCACCGCACCCCGGCCCCGCGGAGCCGGGCGAGCCGTGTGCTCAAGCCGCTGCGTTCTGTCGCGATCTTCAGTGCGGTCGGTGCGCTCGTCGCGGCGGTCGCGATTCCCGCGTACGCGGCCAGTCAGCCGTCTGCCGAAGCGGTGACGACACTGCAGCAGGCCGCCATGCAGGATGCCCAGTCTCTCGTCATCGCCTCCGACGCCACCTCGGCGCCGCTCGATCGCGGCACGTTCACCGCCACGACGCCGGAAGAGATCGCCAAGAAGGAGGCGGAGGAGGCGGCCGCTGCGCGTGCCGCCGCTGCCGCGAAGGCCGCCGCGACTTCCACCGCGTCGTTCAGCAACGTCGATCTCTCGCTCACGTCCCCGGGCTCCGGTGAGGTCCGCTATCCGCTCACCGTGCAGTACTCGGTGAGCCGCACCGTCGGTGGCGGGCACAACGGTGCGGATATGCTCGCTCCCGCGGGCAGCCCGATCTACGCGGCGGCGGGTGGCACGGTCATCGCCTCGGCGGAGAGTATCGGCGGCTACGGCGTGTGCATCATGATCCAGTCCACCGTCGGCGGGCAGAGCGTGAAGACGACGTACGGGCACATGACCTACGGCTCTCGGCTCGTCCAGGTCGGTGACACCGTCGCACCCGGACAGATCATCGGGCTCGTCGGCAGCACGGGACGGTCCACCGCCAACCACCTCCACTTCGAGGTCTGGGTCAACGGCAGTCTCATGGAGCCGGTCGCCTGGCTCGCCGCCAACGCCGGCTGACCGCATCGCTTCCGTTCTCCTTCCGGTCGGCGACACGCCGCCTGCCGTTTCCTGCTCGTTTGGGTGAATCGGTGCTCTGGGGGTTACCCTGAATCCGTCGTCACGCGGACGGGAGAAGCCGATGGACCTGATACCGAGCATCCGAACCATGGATGCACTCGGTCGTTTCGTTCTTCGGCATTGCCCGCAGGGACGCACCCGGCTTGTCGTGTGCTGAAGCGCTACCCCCTGGGGTGGCGCTTTTTTCGTCTCTGTGAACTGCTCCTCCGCCCGGATGGCGTCGTGTGAGTCGAGAGTGCCGGGAAGCCGTCCCGGCGTATCGAGAGGATGACGATGCGCACACTGGTCCTGAACGCCGGATACGAGCCGCTCGCGGTGGTGTCCTTCAAACGAGCCCTCGTGCTTGTCATGAACGATAAGGCGACGGTCATCGAGCACGAGGAGGGGAACCCCGTGTGGGCCTCCCGGGGCTCCTACGAGCGGCCGGCGGTGATCATCCTCACCCGCTACGTGCGTATACCCACGACGCGCAAGGTTCCCGTGACGCGTCGCGGCGTCCTCCGCCGCGACAATCAGCGCTGCGGGTACTGCGGCAAGGCGGCCTCGACGATCGATCACATCCAGCCGCGCTCGCGCGGGGGAGCGGACTCGTGGGAGAACCTCGTCGCCTGCTGCCTGCGCTGCAACAACATCAAGAGTGATCGCACGCCGCAGGAGATGGGCTGGTCCCTCCAGTTCACGCCCCGTCCGCCGCACGGCACCTCGTGGACCGTGCGCGGCACCGAGCGCAGCGATCCGCGCTGGGAGCCGTACCTCGCACTCGCCGCGTAGCCGGTAGACTCGACCCGCCAGCCTCTGTAGCTCAATGGAAGAGCAGTTGCGTCCTAAGCAAACGGTTGGGGGTTCGAGTCCCTCCAGGGGCACCACCTAGCCCTACTCCCGACAGGGAGTGATCCAAGCGGCCATCGGGGAAGAATCCTGAGATCCAGCGCTTACCCAGCGGAAACGATGGGCGGCGGGCCTCAACCCGATCACCGGGAAGCCTCGTAACCTGTCCTCATGATCGGAACTATCCGCCCCATCGAAACCACCACCATCGAGAAGACGGGCACCGACTCCACCGTCCTCTACGAGGAACTGTTGAGTGCGACGCCTGCCGGGTTCGTGATGAGCTTGTTCCGACACGCGCAAGCCGCTACCACCGTCACAGCCACCGCGACCTACACGCGCGAGAACGGTGCGGAGACGATCGAAGCACCCGGCCTCGACGCCCTCCACGCGAAGACCCCAGAGGGCTGGCAACTTCTCTTCGTGCAGGCCTGAACACAAAACGTCCTCATCCTCTCGAAAGAGGATGGGGACGTTCCCGCTCTGGCGTCTTGAGCTACACCCCTGGCCTGGGGCTCCCCGCCTCGAATCGGGGATCATGGGACTACTTTAACACCCATCACGAACGGCGAAGGGCCACTCGCGGGAGTGGCCCTTCGTTGCTCCGCATCTCGAGCTCGCGGTTTATCACCGCCCCCGCCTCTAATCGGGGCCCTCTATTTTCGTCCTTGCAGACGCTAGATCTGCGGATACATTAACACCTATGTCGCCCGTACGCCAGCCCTACTTCGGCATCACCACGCAGCAAGCAGAAACAGCTCTCGCCCGATGGCTCCTCCCCCACCGATTGGCGGATCTGGAAGGACGCCTCGACCCCTCCGCCGACAGGTATTCGAAGCTCGGCATATCCCTGATAATCCGGTCTCTCCTGATCGATGGACAGAACATCGAGTCTCTCGCCCGCAATCGAGGGGAGATCACTCCACCCATCTTCAGCTACACGCCCTACAAGCCTCAGGAAGGTCCGGTACGTGACGGCCTGCACTGGGTGGAGAACGGTGTGCCGACGCTCATATTCGCCACGACGACATCGGCTTTCACATCGCCCACGGTGCAGTCCGATCTCAAAGGCTTCCTGAAGGCTCCGGTAGCGCAAATCGAAAGCACACCCGTCTCTGTCCAGGAGTTCGTGAAGGCATATGCCCATGTCCTCGGAGGCGTGCATCTCGGCAGACCCGACTCCGACGCACAGAAGCTACTGCACGCCGCTTCCGCAGCGATCTCGCAAGCCGTCAACGGATGGTCAGCGGCGCTCCAACACATCGGTGTCGTCACGTTGCGAGCGCTGAAACCTATCGCAGAAACCCCGGCTTTCTAATACCGAAGCCACGAAGAGGACCCCGCCTTCCCGGAGGAAAGCGGGGGCCTGTTCCTCAGCGGTCGAGGAGCACTTGCGCGATCAACTCCGCCGGCAGGGTGAGCACCAGTTCTTCCGCGAGTTCCCCGAAGGGCAGCCGAATCGTCATCTCCACCTCTCCATGATCAGCTCGTTCCACCCTCACGCGAACGGGCGAGAGTTCGGTGAGCTGCTGCCGCTTGTAGACGATCAACGCTGACACGTCATGCATGATGGTTTCCTTCTTTCCGGCGCCCCGTGTGGACGCTCGGCACCAGCATGGAGAAACGACAAAACTGCCCCCACCCTCCCGACGAATCGGTGAGGGTGGGGGCTTCGTGTGTGGGTGTCAGGACGGGTCGGACGCGGCGGACTGCTGATCGACGCCCGCATTCGTGTACTCGTCCGGGATGCCCTTGGAGAGGATCGCGGCCGCGGATGCAGCACCGGAGAGGATCGCGGTAGCGATAGCGCCCGCCGCGCCGAGACCGATACCGAGGAGCCAATCCGATGTGAGGGTGATCGTGATCGCGCTGGTAGGGATGACCGAGGCGAGGGACTGCGCCGCGGTACGGATGAAGCCTCTCTTCGCGGCGAGCCACGTCGAGTCGGGGATAAGAGATGTCATTATGTCTCCAATGATTCGTCGGTGCCGCCGAGGATCGACGGCAGGTCAGGCCAGGGTGGGATAGTGCCCGCCTCGACACCGCGCTGGATGAGGGCGTAGAAACGCATCCAGGCGAGGTCGCGGCGGCGGTAGTGGTCGAGCTTGCGGTCCATCACATCGACGCGCTCGCGCAGCTCCTTGAGCGCTTCACGCTCCGCGGCGAGGTCTTCCTGTAGCTGGTCGATGCGCGCGTTCTCCACGGTCCCCTTGCGGGGCAGTAGGGCGATGAGGGCCAAGGCAATCGCCACACCCCAGCCGCCGAAGCTCCCTACGATCTCCACGATCAGGCGGCGATGTCCTTGACGGCGGCGGCGACCTCAGCGAGGGTCATGCCCTGCGCGTCCTGAGCGCCACGCTGTGCGATGCCCTCCGCGATCTGCCGGGACCAGTACCGGCCCCCATCGAGGTACGCCTTCCCCTGGAGGACCTGCACGAGGACATCACCGTGGATGCCCTGATCCTCTAGAAGCTCA
>JAATFJ010000277.1 GCA_015655255.1 Actinomycetales bacterium
CAATTGCGCGTCGAGGGCGGTGGGGAGCAGCTCCGCCGTGGTGATGAGGGCGATCCAGGCGCGCGATTCGGTGGCGTTCATGCGGGCGATCGTCGTGGTCATCCTCCTATTCTGACGCGAGGGGAATAGTTGCTGGTGCAAGCACGTTGGGAACATTAGTTGCCGATGCAACAAAATACTCGAGAGGAAGAACAATGACCGCAATCACCGTGATCGGAACGGGCAACATGGGGCAGGCCATCGCCGGGATCGCCGCGAAGGGCGGGGCGAGCGTGCAGATCCTCGCCCGCGACATCGAGAAGGCCGCTCCCGCCGCCGCGGCCATCGGTGCCTCCGCCGGCGTCGTCGGTGACGACATTACGGGCGAGATCGTCGTCCTCGCCGTGCCCTATCCGGCACTCGCCGAACTCGCCGTGACCTACAGCGCCCAGTTCAACGGCAAGGTCGTCGTCGACATCACCAATCCCGTCGACTTCGCGACTTTCGACGGTCTCGTCGTCCCCGCCGACTCGTCCGCCGCCGCGCAGCTCGCGACGGTGCTGCCGAACGCGCGCGTCGTCAAGGCCTTCAACACGAACTTCGCGGCCACGCTCGCGGAGGGCGGCGCGTCCCCGACCGTGCAGCTCGCCGGTGACGACGATGCGGCCAAGGCGCAGCTCTCCGAGGTGCTCACGGCGGCGGGCCTCTCCGTCGCCGACACCGGTTCCCTCAAGCGCGCCCGCGAGCTCGAGGCCTTCGGCTTCCTCCAGATGGTCCTCGCCGTGCGCGAGCTCACCCCCTGGACCGGCGGCTTCCAGCTCCAGCACTGACCCATCCCGCATCCTCCTGCCCTCCCGTCTATGTGGCGCAAACCTGCGGTTCCGACTGAGAAACCGGCGGTTAGCGCCACATAGACGGGAGGGGGGAGGGGGGATCAGGCGCCGACTGTGGCGGCGCCGATGATGCGGGCGACGTAGACGCGCGGGTTGTGCGAGGAGAGAGTGCGGGCGTTGCGCCAGTGCCGGTCGAGGGCGCGCTTCGCGCTCGTCCCGGAGGCGCCGAGGGCGTCGAACACCCTGGTCGCTGCGGCAGGGATGAGTCCCGTCACCGCCACCTGCGTGCGCGCCACAGCGAGCTCGCTTTCCGTGCGCAGTGTGGGCGGCACCTCGTGGCCCGCATCGATCAGATCGTCGAGCAGGGCGATCGAGCGGAGGAACGCCGCCTCCGCTGTGTAGGCATCCGCGGAGAGCCCGCCGATGACTTCGAGCAGCTCCGGATCCTCCGCGGGAACCGGGGAGACCGCATTCCCGTGCGTGCGCGGCCTGCTGCGCAGCGCCTCGACGCCGTCCCGCACGATCGCGTTGCCGATCCCCACGATAAGAGCGTTGAGCGTGGACTGGTAGAACTGGTTCTGGTAGTCGTAGCGCGTCGCGTAGACGAAGACGTTCTCCCTCGGTACGTGCACGTTCACGTAGGTCACCGATCCGCTCCCCGTGAGCCGCTGGCCGAAGCCGTCCCAGTCGTTGCCGATGGTCACGCCCTCCGCCGCGGTGTCGACGAGCGCGACGACCTTCGTCCCATCCGGCTGTAGCGCGAGCACTGTGGCCCAGTGCGCGTAGACGCTGCCCGTGGCGTAGTACTTCACGCCGTTGAGGATCCAGTCGCCGTCCGTGCCCTCCTCGAGTCGCGTCGAGATGGGGGCTTCAAGCCCCGCGGGCTCGCTCCAGCCGCCGCCGACGATCTCTCCGCGGCCGAGTCGGCCGAGCCAGGAATCGGAACGGGGGTCATCGCGGTCGTAGAGACGATCCTCGATAAACGAGAGATGGTTGCGCCAGATGTGCGCGAGGTTCACATCCGCCTCCGCGAGCTCTGCGATGAGCCGGAGCACGGTCGAGAGCCGCGCTCCCTCACCGCCGAGATCGCGCGGAATCCGCAGACCCGCGAACCCCGCGTCGATGAGCGCCTGCAGCTGTGCGCGCGGCGCCTCGAGCGCCCGCTCACGCTGCGCCTCGCCCACGGCGATCTCGGCGAACAGCGGTCGGTACCGCTCCGCGAGCCGCTGGAACTCCTGGGCGCCGGTCTCCGCGGCCGTCTCGGTCACCGCCTCCGCGGCCGTCTCGGTGTCGGCGAGCGTCGCGCTCTGCGTGGTCATGACAAAACCTCCTGTGCTTTCGTGTCCAAGCGGCCCCGGAAGGTCGGGTCCTCGTAGTCCTCGCGGAACAGCCCGCGCTTGCGCAGCAGCGGCAGTACCTCATCGATGAGGGTGGTGAGTCCCGAGGGGAAAGCATCCGGCATGAGGTTGAATCCGTCGGCGGCGCCCGTGCGGAACCACTGCTCCAGCGTGTCGGCGACGCGCTCCGGCGTGCCCACGATGATGGGGTGTCCGTAGCCGCCGTAGGCGCGCAGCAGCTCGCGCACGGTGAGACGCTGGGAGCGTGCGAAGCGCACCGTTGTCGCCCGGAACGAGAGGCTCGACGTGAAGTTCTTCTGATCCGCAGGGACCTCGGTGATCTCCTCCGGCAGCTCCGCATCGAGGTCGAAGCCGGAGGCGTCGACACCGAGGATCCCGGAGAGACGCCGCAGGGTGTAGTCGCGCGGGCCGCGCTCCTCCCAACGATCGTAGAGGGCGATGGCCTCCTCCTCCGTGCTGCCGATGACCAGGGCGAAGCCGGGGAGGATGTTCACATCCTCCGGTCGGCGTCCCGATTCCTCGGCGTAGCGCTTGACGGCGGCGTAGTTTTCCAGGGCCGACGCATGCGTCATCTCCGCGGTGAACACCGCATCGGCTTGTGCCGCCGCGAGCCGGCGACCCGCGGGGGACCCGCCCGCCTGTACGAGGAC
>JAATFJ010000241.1 GCA_015655255.1 Actinomycetales bacterium
TCGATCTGGCCCTTGCCACACTGGAGTCCACGCCACAGGTCTCGCGCACACGGGGATCTATGCAAACCTGATAGACTCGTTTCTTGGCTTGCGTGTGGGTTCGCCCTCACGACCGCCGGAAACAGCCCTCTTCTGTGACCGGCTCCTTCCATCCATCACGAACGAAAGCTTCCACGCGTGGCAAACATTAAGTCGCAGATCAAGCGCAACAAGACCAACGAGAAGGCGCGCGAGCGCAACAAGGCCGTCAAGAGCGAGCTCAAGACGCTCGTCCGCCAGACCCGCGAGGCGGTCTCCGGTGGCGACAAGGCCGCGGCCGAGGCCGCTCTCAAGAAGGCGTCCATCAAGCTCGACAAGGCCGTCAGCAAGGGCGTCATCCACAAGAACCAGGCATCGAACCGCAAGTCGTCGATCGCCAAGCAGGTCTCCGCTCTCTGAGCAGCACCGCTCGAAGGCCCGTCCTTCCCCTCGGGGAACGGCGGGCCTTCGTCATTTCCTGAGGCCAGTAGTTCGCAGTGGAGACGCGGAGCCCGCCACGCGCTCCCCCACAGGACCCGGGTCGTTACTCGCCGAAGGGCACGCGCGTCGCAACGACGGCGAGCATGCGTTCGAGGGCGAAGATGGGGTCGCGAGAAGCGCCCTTCACCTCCGCATCCGCGCGGGCCGTCGCCTGAATCGCGAGTCCCAGGGAACGCTCATTCCATCCGCTGAGGTCGCGGCGCGCGCGATCGACCTGCCAGTCCTTCATGCCGAGCTTCTGCGCCAGCGCCCGACTCGGCTCGCGGCGCCCCGCGACTTTCGCCATGGTCCGCAGCTTCATCGCGAACGCCGCGACGAGGGGAACCGGATCGGCCCCGGAATCGAGGGCGTGACGCAGGGACACCAGGGCTTCCCCGTACCGTCCCGCGATGGCGGTGTCCGCGACGACGAAAGCAGAGACTTCGACGCGGCCGCCGTAGTAGCGCGTGACGACGTCGTCGGTGACGTCGCCGTCGACGTCTCGGATGAGCTGCTGGCATGCGGCAGCGAGTTCGGTGAGATCGTCGGCGAACGCCGAGACGAGGGCACGGAGCGCGGTGGGGGCGATGCGCTTCTTCGCGGCCCGGAACTCCGCCGCAGCGAAGTCGACGCGATCCCCGTCCCGTTTCACCGCGGCGCAGGGGATCTCGATCCCTCCGCCGGTGCCCGCGCGAAGGGCGTCGAGGAGTTTCTTGCCCCGCACGCTCGCCCCCGTGTGACGCAGCACGACGGTCGCGCCATCCTGCGGGTTGTCGAGGTAAGACACGGCCTCCTGCAGGAAGGCGTCCGAACAGCGCTCCACGCCCGAGACCCGCACGAGACGCGGTTCACCGAAGAGCGACGGAGAGGTGAGCGCGAGAAGCGTTCCCGGTGCGTAGTCGTCGGCCCGGATGTCGCTGATCTCGAGTGCCGGATCCTCCGCACGGAGATAATCACGGATCCCCGCGATCGCCCGCTCCGCGCAAACCTCCTCCGGCCCAAAGACGAGCACGAGGGGCGCGGGACGCGGCTCACGCCAGGACACCTGTGGAATCTTGGTGGCCTTCGTCGTGCCACCACGGGAGGAGGTGTGAGGAGCGGCCATGGGAAAAGCCTAGCCGGAGCCGCCGACGTCGCTCCCCGACGAGGCCGTCCGCTCCGTCCAGACAGCGAGTTCGCCGTCGCGGAGGGCGAGCAGCAGTCGCCCCTCCTGGTCCGTGCGCAGCTCGACCGCACCCACGGACTCGGCGAGTGCGAGCGTCTCCGCTCGCGGATGACCATACTCATTGCCCGCTCCGACGCTGAAGAGTGCCACGACGGGACGAATCCGCTCGTAGAGCCCGGAGTCCTGGTCTGCACTGCCGTGATGCGCGACCTTGACGACATCGTAGGTGCCCGTCACGCCTCCGCCGGAGATGAGGGCGCGCTGCGCGACAGCACCGAGATCGCCGAGGAAAAGCGCCGAAGGCACGCCGCCGCCGGATATCTCGAGGACGACGCTCGCATCGTTCCCCGGCGGGAAAGCGGCGGATTCCTTACGTGGCCAGAGCACGCGCCACTCCGCAGCCCCCAGCGTCCCCCTCGTGCCGCTCGATGCCTCGATGATCCGGGTGCCCGCCTCATCGAAGGCGGCGAGCAGCCAGTCTTCCTGGGGGTCACTCACAGGACCGTGCAGCAGCGTCTCCACGCGCCCCACGATGCTCGGCGCCGCACCGACGTGGTCCAGGTCGAAATGCGTGAGGACGAGCAGATCGATGCGGTCGATGCCGAGCGCGGACAGGCAGCGCTGCAGTGGTTCGTCCTCGGCGCCCGTATCGATGAGCGCCACCCGATCCTCCGAACGAACAAGGAGGGCGTCTCCCTGGCCCACATCGCACGCAGCGATGCTCCACTCCTCCGGCACCGTCGCCGTGGCAAGTGGTCCGTTCAGGAGCAGGCGCGCTCCCCCGAGCGCGACGACCACGAGGAGAGTACCTGTGGCGACGAGGCGCAGGAACCACGGCGCCGGAGTGCCGTCGCGCGCATGCCAGAGGGGAACCGTCAGAGCCGCACTGAGGACGGCGACGAGGAGCGCGGAGAGGAGGCCCGGAGTGACCGCGATCTGCGCCGCGGGGAGGGCGGCGCTTGTCGTCGCGGTGGTCGCGATCCATGCCGACGGCAACCATGCCGAAGCGGCGAGGATGTCGGCGAGCGGAGGAACCGGGGCGGCGAGACAGGCGAGCAGCCCGATCACGGTAGCGATCGGCGCAGCAGGGGCGGCGAGGAGGTTAGCGGCGACCGCGATCAGGGATTGCTGCTCCGAGAACAGTGCGATGATCGGCCCGCAGACTAGTTGCGCGGCGAGCGGGACGGCGATGCCCAGGGCGAGCGGCTGCGGCATCGCGCGCTCCAGGCCTCGGGTGATCGGAGGCGCGAGGAGGATGAGGGCGGCTGTCGCGGCGGCGGAGAGGGCAAAGCCCGGCGTCGCGGCGAGCCAGGGGTCTGCGATGAGGATAACGACGACCGCAAGGCACAGGACGCTGATTCCCGCGGTGGGCCGACCGCAGAGAAGGGTGAGCATCGCGAGTCCCGCCATCGTCGCGGCGCGAATGACGCTGGGTTCCGGTGTGACGAGCACGACGAACGCCGCGAGCGCGAGAAGGGAGAGGACGGCGCGGAGGGTTCGTCCGCCGCCGCATAGCGCGACGAACCAGAACACCGCGGCGACGACGATCGCACAGTTCGCCCCGCTCACGGCGGTGAGATGGCTCAGCCCGCTCGCGAGCATCGCCGCGTTCAGTTCTTGAGGGACGGCCGTTGTGTCCCCCACCGCGAGTCCGGGGAGGAGCCCGGCTCCCGGCTCCGGCAGGCGAATGGCGCGTGCGACGAAGTCCGTCCGCACCCCGGCGGCAACGGCGAACACGCCCGTCGCGGGCTGCTCGATCGTCGTCTCGTTCGCGAAGACGATGAATACGGCACGTTCTCCGGCATCGGTCGCCCGTGCATCGCCCCATACTCGGATCTGCGCGCCGAGGTCGAGGCCGCCCTCCTCCCGGGCTTCCGCCCCGATGCGCACGGGAACCGCGAGGCCGAGGGGCGCATCGCGCGGACCGGCGCGGATGGTCTGCGCGTCGAACCACATCCGGCCGTCGGCGCCTACCGAGACGGAGGAGGAGATCACGGCCGTGACCTCGACGACCCGCCCATCCAAACCCGCCGCCACGGCCCGCTCGGGCGCCGCGAGTCCGCAGGTCACCGCCACGGCGGCTCCGCACAGCAGTATCACCGCAGGGAGCCCCAGGGCCGTGCGCGCTCCGCCGCCGCGGCGCGCACGAGCACCCGCAATGCACAGCAGCACCGCCGCGCCCATTGCGGCCCCCACCCCGCACCACCACACCGTCGTCGGCAGGAAAACACCCACGAGCGCCATCGCCCAGGCACCCAATGCCAGGGCCGTGAGCCGGAGATCCGGTGCCGTATCGCGGGACATGCGACCACGCTAGAAGTACGCGCCGTGCGCATTCCGCCACTCCCTGCGGAGCAATCCTCGCGGGGGAGAACTCGCGGAAGAGCGGGATTGTGCAGAAGTAGTGCAGCAACCGTGCCGCAGACGCCGCAGAACGTCCATGAGCACAGAGGTGTCCACACGCGTCGTCATGCGCCGCCTGCCGCCGGACGGCGACCACTGCGCAACGAGTCAACGAAGTCCGCGCCGTCATCCGGGTGCGCGGACCATGCCCCGCTCGCCGTCGCGATCACCCGCGGATCTGCGTCGGTGTCGCGCTCGGCGCCATAGGTCCGGGTGACGGCAGCACGGATCAACGCCGGCATGGAAAGTCCGGTGCGCGCCGCCTCCGCTTCCAGAAGCAGTCACTCTTCACAGTCACTCTTCTTCCGTCAGGGAGATCTGCGTGCCTTGCATGATGTGACCACACATCATATTGGTGACGCCGCTCAGACCCGCACCAGGTCCCGCAGACCCTCCAGCAGCTTCTCGCCTATCCCGGAGATGGCGAGAAGATCGTCGACGGATTGGAAGCGCCCGTTCTTCTCCCGCCAGTCGATGATGCGCTGCGCAAGCGCGGGACCGATGCGCGGCAGGGTCTCCAGCATCCGGCCCAGAGCGTCAAGGGAAACAAGGGAAATCTCCGCATTTATTTCATTGATGTCGAGGGAGGACAGGCGACCCTGTTCGTTACTCCCGCCGAGCAGTCGCTGCTGATCGACACGGAGCCGAGCGACAGCGAAGGGCACAATGCGGAGCGGATCGCTGAAGCGGTGAAGGACTCCGGCA
>JAATFJ010000154.1 GCA_015655255.1 Actinomycetales bacterium
CGAGGGCGAGAAAGGTGTGGCTCAAGGTGGTCGCGTGGCGACAGACATCGAGATGGAGTTTGTAGTCAACGTTGACGCGGACACCTTCTGAGGGATCGACTGTGTCGTGAACGCCGCGGGCATCATGCTGCTCGGGCTGATCGCCGACTACGACCTCGACACCTTCGATCGCCTCATTCGCACGAACGTGCGCGGATCCTTCGTCGTCTCGCAGCAGGCCGCACGGCGCGTGCGCACGGGCGGAGCCATCATCACCGTCTCGACGAGCATCACGCGACTGCAATTCCCTGGATACGGACCCTATGCGGCGAGCAAGGCCGCTGTCGAGGGACTCACACTCATCCTCGCCCGCGAACTGCGCGGACGCGACATCACCGTCAACACCGTCGCCCCCGGACCCACCGCGACCCCGCTGTTCCTCGACGGCAAGGACGAGCAGACCATCGAGAACCTCGCCAAGGCCGCGCCGCTGGAGCGTCTGGGGCGTCCGGAAGACATCGCCGAGGTGGTGGCCTTCCTCGCGGGCCCCGCACGCTGGGTGAACGGCCAGACGCTCTTCGCCAACGGTGGGCTCGCCTGAAGCGCCCGCCGAGCCGCACGGGAAGGGGCGGCGGACGGGCTCGGGCGGTGACCGGATTCGCACGAATCCTGTCCGGGAAGCCTCTGTCAAACCGTCGCCCCGCGGCGTACGGTACTCGAATGACCACCGCTCTCCTCGTCATCGACGTGCAGGAATCTTTCCGCCAGCGGCCCTCGTGGGCGCAGATCTCGAACCCGGAGATCGTCGAGGACGTGCGCCGCCTCGTCGACGCGGCGCGGGCCTCCGGGGCGGCGGTCTTCTGGGTGCTGCACAGCGAACCCGGCACCGGGACGGTGTTCGACCCGGATTCCGGTCATGTACGGATCGTCGAGGAACTGTCTCCGCGTGCAGGGGAGCCGGTGCTGACGAAGACCTCCCGTAACGCCTTCACGACGACGAATCTCGGCCAGCGGCTCACCGCCGCGGGCATCACGCGTCTCGTCATCGCGGGGATCCAGACCGAGCAGTGCTGCGAGACGACGGCCCGCCTCGCCGCGGACCTCGGCTACGAGGTGGTGTTCGTCACCGCGGCGACGGCGACGTTCCCCATCGTCCGGCCCGACACGGGGGACGTCCTCGACACCGCCGACGTCATCGCCCGCACGGAGTTCGCGCTCGCGGGGCGCTTTGCGCGCATCGCGACGATCGACGACGCCTTCGTGGGCGGAGAAGCGGGCGAAGAGGCGTCCGCGGGTGAAGAGTTCTTCGCTGACGACGAGACGGTTCCTGCGACCACGCGCTGAGCGCCCGCCGCGGCGCGTGCGCGCCGCCCGATGCAGGAGAACAAGTTCCTTCCTTGACAGTTAGAAATCTAATGATTAGCGTTCTAACCATGAGTGAGAGGTCGGAAAAGCTCTTCACCGCGATCCGTGTGCTCGGCATCGCCCACCAGGGCGAAGCCGATGCCTGGGTGCGCGGCAGCGGGCTCACCCGGCAGCAGGCGTTCACGCTCGGCTATATCGAGCAGAATCAGGACCGCGGCGTGATCGCCCGCGAACTGGCCGAGAGCTTCGCCATCACTCCGGCTTCGGTCGCGAGCCTCCTGCAGGGGCTCGAAGACCGCGGTCTCGTCCGGCGCACCGTCTCCGCGCAGGACTCGCGCATCAAACTCCTCACCGTTACCGCTGAGGGCTCCCAGCTCGTCGTCGGCTTCGACGAGGAGATGCGGGAAGCGCAGGAACGGCTCTTCTCGCCCCTCGACCCGCAGGAACAGGAACAGCTCCTCGGCCTGCTCACCCGTCTCACCGAGAACATCACCCTGCCCGAACGCTGGCAACGCCCCCTCGACGGCTGACCATCGGCCTTCCGCATCCCGCGGGACACCATGTCTCCGCGGGCGTGCCATCGGCGTGCCCACGTCTCTCCTCGGTGACCCCTCGCCACGTATCCCTAGGACTCACCATGTCAGAAAACTCTTCGGCAACCCCTGCCGCCGCTTCCCACCGCTACTACCTCGCGCGCGCCCCCATCTGGCGCTCCCTCGCGCACCTGTGCATCCCCATGGTCGCGGGGCTCGTCGTCGGGGTGATCTACAACATCATCAACGCGGGCTTCATCGGCGCTCTCGACTCGACGCCCCTCCTCGCCGCGCTCACCTTCGCCCTGCCCGTCTTCTCGCTCGTCATGGCGGTTGGCAACGTCTTCGGCGTGGGCGGCGGCACCGCGATCTCGCGCCTCCTCGGTTCCGAGGACAGCGGCGAATCCGCCGCGGGGAACGTCTCCGCGGCCACGGCCCTTCGCATCCGTCAGACGAGTTCCTTCACGATGTGGGGTTCGGTCGCCGGTGGTGTCCTCGTCGGCGTGCTCGGTCTCCTCTTCCTGACCCCGATCGCGACGGCCATTGGTGCCTCCGGCGCCGCCCTCGTCCCCACCGCGCAGTACATCGGCGCGATGTTCGCCTTCGCACCGATCCTCATCTGCGCCTTCGCCCTGGAGCAGGTCGTACGTGCCGAGGGCGCCGCCACGGTCTCGATGATCGGTCTCGTGATCTCCACGATCGCGAACCTCTTCTTCGACGTGCTCTTCATCCTCGTGCTCGGATGGGGAATGCTCGGCGCGGGCCTTGCCCTGGGTCTCTCCAACGTCGTCATGGTCGCCTTCTACGCGTGGTGGATCACGCGGCGCGCCTCAGCCGCCTCGCTCGCCCCGCGCTGGTTCCGCATCGATAAGGCGATGCTCACGGAGGTCTTCGGCGTGGGCGTCTCCGAGTTCCTCATGGCCGCCTTCCTTATCGTCACGACCCCGCTCGTGAACTGGATCTCCGTCGCCTACGGCACAGCGCTGCTCGCCGCGATGGGTGTCGCCCAGCGCATCGCACAGCTCCCCGAGATGGTGTGCATGGGGATCTTCACGGGGGCGATCCCGCTGCTCGCATATGCCTTCGGCGCGGGCGATCACGAACGGCTGCGCCGCGCGATACGCGCCGCCGCGCTCGCCATCGGTGCGGTGACGGTACTCTTCTCCGGCATCGTCTTCCTGTTCCGCGATGCCGTGTTCACGCTGTTCAGCGGCGACGCCGCGGTTCTCGAGGACGGCACGCGCATCCTCACGGCGATGCTCGTTGCCACGCTGTGCAACGGGTTCACCGGCCTCATGATCGCCGTCTTCCAGGCGACGCAGCAGATGCGCAACGCGACGATCATGTCCATCGCCCAGGGCGTCCTCTTCATCCCCCTCCTCCTCGGGGGTAACGCCGTGTTCGGCATGACCGGGGTGATCTGGTCGATGACGGCGACCGAACTCCTCACCTTCCTGCTGGGGGTGTCGCTCTTCTTCCTCTCCCGACGAGCCCTCGACGAGGAACCCACGGCCGTCGAGGAGTCGACAGTGAAAACCGCAGAGAAAACCGCATAATTTATCGCGGGGAAAAGAACTCGGATGCGTCGGGCCTGTCATCCTCGGGCCCGGCGTCTCCCTGCGGAAGGATGGAAGAGACCTGCCGACGAAGACAAGGGATTTCCGTGAACGAACACACCTCCCAGACCCACGACGACTGGCTCCGCACCGTCGCGGCAGCCGAATCGATGATCCCCCTCGTCGGGAGGCTGTATCGGGAGCGCAACGTCGTCACGCACGTGCACGGGCGGCGGCTCGTCAACCAGTCGGCGATCGAGATCGTCAAGGCGCATCGCTTCGCACGGAGGATCAGCGAGCAGGAGCTGAGCCTGGAGTACTCCTCCGTGGTCCTGCAGCGCGCGGACGCCCTGAACATCCGCAGAGCATCGCTCGACCTCGGCACGGTGCTCGAAGATCTCGCGAGCGACGACCCGGATTTCGTCTCGCGCATCGAGGAACGGCTGCACGCCCTGCAGCCCCGGCACGAGGGTGCGCGCCCCCGCGATGTTGTCCTTTACGGTTTCGGCCGCATCGGACGTCTCCTCGCCCGCATCCTCATCGCCCATGCGGGGAAGGGCAGCGGCCTGCGCCTGCGTGCCATCGTCGTGCGCCGGGGGAGCGCGGACGACCTCGACAAGCGAGCGAGTCTCCTTCGCCGCGACTCCGTGCACGGTCCCTTCGAGGGGACGATCACCGTGGACCACACGGAGAACACGATCCTCGCCAACGGCACGCTCGTCCAGGTCATCTACTCGGACGATCCGGCGACTGTGGACTACACGCCTTACGGGATCGAGGAGGCGATCGTCGTCGACAACACCGGACGGTGGCGCGATGAGGAGGGTCTGACTCGGCACTTGCGCGCGCCGGGTGTGTCTCGCGTACTGCTCACTGCGCCGGGGAAGAGTCCGCTGAAGAACATCGTCGCGGGCGTCAACACCGCCGACGTCCTGCCGGAGGATCGCATCGTCACGGCCGCCTCGTGTACGACGAACGCGATTACCCCCGTGCTGCAGATCGTCGACGCCTCCTACGGGGTGGTGCACGGGCACATCGAGACGGTGCACTCCTTCACCAACGATCAGAACCTCATCGACAACTTCCACCGGGGACAGCGCCGCGGGCGCTCCGCGCCGCTCAACCTCGTCATCACGGAGACGGGGGCGGCCCACGCCGTCGCGAAGGCCCTGCCGCAGCTGGCGGGCAAGCTCACGGGCAACGCGATCCGCGTGCCCACGCCGGATGTCTCCCTCGCGATCCTCCACCTCCGGCTCGCGGAATCCGTGGACCGCGACGCTCTCAACCGCCGGATCCGCGAGGTCTCGCTCACGGGCGAACTGCGCCCGCAGATCGACTACATCGAATCCGGTGAGGTCGTCTCCACGGACTTTGTCGGCTCGAACCGTGCGGGCATCGTCGACGGGCTCGCAACGATCGCGCAGGGCGAGGACATCGTGCTCTACATCTGGTACGACAACGAGTACGGCTACTCCTCGCAGGTGATCCGCGTGCTGGAGCACATGTCCGCGCAGCCCTGACCCTGCGCTCAGTGATGGGCGAGGGACTCCAGGACGACGACGGCCGTGCCGAGCGCGGCCTCTGCGGCGAGGACGACGACCCGCTGCCAGAAATGCAGCGGCACACGACGGATCGCGACCCAGCCGATGAGGACGAGCGTGACGATGAGTGCGACGATGCTCCCGCGGATCGCGCTCGTCGGCGTCCACCAGCCCAAGCCCGCCGCCCCGAGGAAGAGGAACGGCAGCGCGAGCGCCGTGAAGGCGCCGAGCGAGACGGAGGCCGCGGCGCGCAGTTCTGCGCGCGTCATGAAGCGCTCATGCGCGACGAGATGGGAGATGACGTCGGCGACGAAGATCGCCAGGAGCATCCCCGCGGCGGTGATGAGGAGCGTGCGTGCGGCCTCGCCCGCCGTGGGCGCGCGATGGGACAGCATCGAGATGAGCACGGCGATGGCCGTGAAGGTGAGGTAGATGCGTTCCTTCAGCGCGTCGGCGCGTGCCTCGCGCACTTCCAAGGCGGGAACGGGACGGGCGGGACGGGAACGGGCCATCCTCTTATTCTCCGGTATTCCCGCGGGCCGCGTGTTCGGGCGTCGAGGGCGGGGATGGGCCCTCTCCTCAGGCAGCGGCCGTCCAGGAGAGCGCCGGGGACCCGGTAGGCGGCGGGGCGGATCCGCGGGCAGTCGGGCAGGCGGACAGGCACCCCGGGCGTACACAGCCGACGGTGACATGCTGGAGACACACATGAGACGACAGAGCCGGGAGGCACCCGGCGATCGTCGCACCGCGCGGGGAAGGCGTACGCATGAGTTCGGAGAGTTTCTACGAGACCCGCCCGTGGCTGTCCTCCTATGCGGAGGGCGTGCCCACCGATATCGGGGAGGTGACCGAGACGCTCCCCGAGATGCTCACGGCGAGCGCCCGGGTGTACGGGCGGCATGTCGCCCTGGAGTTCTTCGGCGCCACCCTCACCTATCGGGAGCTGCAGGACGAGGTCTCCCGCGTCGCCGCCGGGCTCCGTCGGATCGGCGTGCGCCGCGGCGATCGAGTGGCGCTCATCCTCCCGAACTGTCCGCAGCACGTCATCGCCTTTTTCGCGATCCTGCGGCTCGGCGCGGTCGTCGTGGAGCACAACCCTCTCTACACGGCCCGCGAACTGCGGCACCAATTCGAGGACCATGATGCGAAGACGGCCATCGTCTGGGACGCGAGCTGCGACACGATCGCTGCTCTCCCCGAGGACGCCCGGCCCACGCGCATCATCTCCGTCGACATGACCCGCGCTATGCCGCGCGCACAGCGTCTCCTACTCCGCCTCCCGGTGAAGGCCGCGAAGGAGGCGCGGGCACGGCTCACGAAGAAACCCTCCGCACGCGGCATCACCCCCTGGGCGTCGCTCCGGCGCCGCCGCGGCGTCTCCCGTCGCGTCGCCGCACCCGCCCTCGACGACGTCGCCGTGCTGCAGTACACGAGCGGAACGACGGGCACCGCGAAAGGCGCGATCCTCACGCACCGCAATCTCCGCGCGAATGCGATGCAAGGGCGGGCCTGGCTCCCCGGCCTCCAGGAGGGCGCTGAGACGTTCTTCGGCGTGCTGCCCCTCTTCCACGCCTACGGCATGACCCTGTGCCTCACCTTCGCGATGAGCATCGGCGCGCGGCTCGTGCTCTTCCCGACCTTCGATGTGGGTCTCGTCACGAAGGCGGCGCGGAAGAGCCCCGCCACCTTCCTTCCCGCCGTGCCGCCCATCTACGATCGGCTCGCCCGCGCGGCGGCCCACGGGACACTCGACCTGTCCTCCGTCCGCTTCGCGCTCTCGGGGGCGATGGCGCTCCCCGTCGCCACGGTGCGCCGCTGGGAGGACGTCACTGGCGGGCTCCTCGTCGAGGGCTACGGGATGACGGAGAGCTCCCCCGTGGCACTGGGGAACCCCGCCGGTCCCACGCGCCGTCCCGGCACTGTCGGGGTGCCGCTACCTGGCACGGACATCCGCATCGTGGATCCGGAGGAGCCCACGCGGGCATTGCCGCCTGACGAGGCGGGGGAGCTGCTGCTGCGCGGCCCGCAGGTGTTCTCCGGATACTGGCGTCGTCCCGAGGAGACACGAGCGGCCCTCCTCGATGGCGGCTGGCTGCGCACAGGCGACATCGCCACGATCTCGGAGGACGGATTCGTGACGATCGTCGACCGGCGCAAGGAGCTCATCATCACGGGCGGCTTCAACGTCGCCCCCTCCGAGGTGGAGGAGACGCTCGTCTCCTACCCCGATATCGAGGAGGCCGCCGTCGTCGCGCTTCCCCGGGAGGATGGCTCCGAGATGGTCGCGGCCGCCATCGTGCTGCGCGAGGGTGCCGAGGTGGCGATGGAGGCGGTCCGCGAGTTCTGCCGTGCGCACCTCGCCGCCTATAAGGTGCCGCGCACGATCGTCGTCGTCGACGAGCTGCCGCGTTCCCTCGTCGGCAAGGTGCTGCGTCGCGAGGTGAGGGAGCGGCTGCGCGCGCCGAAGTGACGGCCGGACCCGCGGACCGTTTCTATGGCAGGGCAAGCCTCGCGATGCCCACGGAGAGCGGGCGACCGGCGAGGCCGCGGCCGCCACGGGCGAGACGGGCCGCCACGTTGAGGATCGCGTCCGCGGCTGGATCGTCGGGGGCGCTCAGCACGATGGGCTCGCCCGCGTCGCCGCCCGCCCGCAGCGCGGGGCTCAGTGGCACCGAGGCGAGGAGAGGGACCTCCTCACCGTCGCGGGACAGCGCCGCGGCGACCTCGGTGCCCCCGCCGGAACCGAACAGCTCCAGGCGGCTGCCGTCGGGTAGCGCGATAAGGCTCGAGGTGTC
>JAATFJ010000179.1 GCA_015655255.1 Actinomycetales bacterium
CGGGTGTGCGGTTGAAGGGGAGCCCCATGTTCTCCAGGTCTATGACCGCGTCGATGGCTTCCTTGGCGAGGATCTCCGCCGCATCCTGGTCGACAAGGTAGTCACCGCCCTTGATGGTATCGAAGGTGTGCCACTCCCAGCTGTCCTCCTCGACGTTCGCGAGCGCCGCGGCCATGCCACCCTGCGCCGCGCCCGTGTGCGAGCGGGTGGGGTAGAGCTTCGTGATGACGGCGGTCTTCGCGCCGGGGCCCGCTTCGATCGCCGCGCGCATGCCCGCGCCGCCCGCACCGATGATGACGATGTCGAACTGGTGGTAGTGCACGCCGTCGCGGACGACGGACTACTGAGGCTGGCTGCTCACTGGTCGTTGCTCTCTTCTGCTGTGCGGTGCATCGTGTCCGAGATCATGCGGCGTTCCCGATCGTCTGCAGGACGCTCGCCGCCGCGGAACCGAGGTTCGGGTCGAAGGTGAAGACGGCGAGCGTGCCGAGGATGACGAGGATGGCGGCGGCCGCGACGATGAGCCCGATGAGCACCTTGCGGGGCGTCTCGCGGATCACGTAGTCGTTGACGATCGTGCGCATGCCGTTCGCGCCGTGGAACAGCGCGAGCCACAGCAGCAGGACGTCCCACCACTGCCACAGCGGGTTCGAGAACTTGTTGGCGATGAACCCGAAGGTCAGCCCGTGGATGCCCTCGCCGACCATGAGATTGGTGAAGAGATGCCCGAAGATGAGGATGACGAGAAGCACGCCGGAGCCGCGCATGAACACCCAGCCCCACTTCTCCCAGTTGATCCCGCGGTGGCGTCGAGGTGTGGTGGCGTAGGTCTGAGCGGACATCAGTGGCCACCCCCCGCGGTGGCGAAGGCCAGGGACAGGTGTCGGACGGCGAAGGCTGCGACGAGCACGAACCATACGCCGAGCACGATCCAGAACAGCTGCTTCTGGTAGCGGGCGCCCTTGGACCAGGTGTCGACGAGGATGATGCGGAGCCCGTTCATGGCGTGATAGATGACACCGGCGACGAGCACGACCTCGCCGAGCGCCATGACGGGGTTCTTATAGGTGCCAATGACGGCGTCGTAGGCCTCCGGTGTGACCTTGATGAGTGCCGTGTCGAGCACATGGACGAGGAGGAAGAAGAAGATCGCGACCCCGGTGATGCGATGCAGCACCCACGACCACATGCCCTCGCGTCCGCGATACAGGGTTCCGCGCGGCACCCTGGACGTGGTTTCCGAAATCGACGGTGTCAAGCGAGTGCTCGTGGACACGGTCGGTCCTCCCTGATCGATGCGGGATCGGCTGCGCGCTGTGCTCCCCGATGAACAGCAGGATCCTTCTCCCAGGGAGGTCGGCGTGCCCGATGCCGATCATCCTATGACGCAACCGGACTCGTTTCGAGGAAGGGGAGCCTTAGTAGGCGCTCCGGTTAGGGTGGAGGCATGACCGAGCCGATCGATGATTTCTACGCAGTGATTCCGGCGGGTGGCATCGGCAGCAGACTGTGGCCGTTGTCTCGTGCCGACGCCCCCAAATTCCTGCACGATCTCACCGGCTCGGGGCATTCTCTCCTCCGTGACACGTGGGATCGGCTCGAGCCGCTCTCCGGTGCCGACCGCATCGCTGTGGTCACGGGGCGCGCGCACCGCGCCGCCGTCGAGGAGCAACTGCCCGGCATCCCCGATGAGAATGTCTTCCTCGAATCCGAACAGAAGGACTCCACGGCCGCGATCTGTCTCGCCGCCGCCATCCTGCACCGTCGCAATCCCGACGTCATCATCGGCTCCTTCGCGGCCGACCACGTCATCCGCGGCAATCGCACATTTGAGTTCGCCGTGCAGCAGGCTGTCGAGGTCGCCCGCGCCGGATACATCTGCACCATCGGCATTCAGCCCTCGGAGCCGTCCGTGGGGTTCGGCTACATCCACAAGGGCGACGAGCTCATCGTCGACGGGGCCCCCGAGGCCGCCACCGTGGAGCGCTTCGTCGAGAAGCCCGATCTCGCCACCGCGCAGACTTACTTCGCCGACCGCTCCTATTTGTGGAACGCGGGCATGTTCATCGCGAAGGCGAGCGTCCTCCTCGAGGAGCTCTCCCGCAACGAGCCGGAGCTGCATGCGGGGCTGCTCGAACTCGCAGAGGCGTGGGACGACCGTGCGCGTCGCGGCCCCGTCGTCGACAGGGTCTGGCCGCGCCTAAAAAAGATCGCCATCGACTATGCCATCGCCGAGCCCGCGGCGGCGCGCGGGCGGCTCGCCGTCGTTCCGGGCCACTTCGACTGGGACGACGTGGGGGATTTCGCCTCGCTCACTAAGCTCATCACCCACGGGCGCAAGAACGACCTCGCCGTGCTCGGCCCGCAGGCGCGCGTCCTCAGCGACGCGGCGAGCGGCATCCTCGTCAGCCAGACGACGCGCGTCATCAGCCTCGTCGGCGTCAAGGACATCGTCGTCGTCGACACCCCCGATGCACTCCTTGTCACGACGACGGAGCATGCTCAGCGCGTCAAGGGCGTCGTGGAATCACTCAAGCTCACCGGCCGGGGCGACGTGCTGTAAGCAGAAGGCTCGCATGCTGCTCTATTGCGGCTTCGTAACCATTGCGGGCGAGGAAACAGTGCCGTAACAGACCGTAATTTATGCTGAAAACCCTGCGAACGTCGCAGATCTGTCACCGTGGAGGCTTACGTGACCATTTCCACCCCGAAGCGCGCTCTCGCCGCTCTCGTTGCGACCGGTGTCGCCCTCGCCCTCGCGGGCTGCGGCGCGGCTCCTGAGGACACCGAGGAGTCCGCGTCTGGCGACGCGACGGCGACCGACTTCCTGCCCTGCATGGTGTCTGACGAGGGCGGATTCGACGACAAGTCGTTCAACCAGCTCGGCTACGAAGGGCTCCAGGCCGCGGCCGAGACGCTCGGCGTCGACCCCGTTGCGGTCGAGTCCAACGACGAGTCCGAGTACGCGGGCAACCTCTCCAGCCTCGTGGACCAGGGCTGCGACCTCATCATCACGGTCGGCTTCAACCTCGCCGCTGCGGCCAACGACTCCGCGGCCGAGAACCCGGACATCGAGTACGTCTCCATCGACGACGTCGTCGACATCGACGGCGACGGGGCGACCGACCAGTACAACATCAAGCCGCTCGTCTACGACACCGCTCAGGCGGCGTTCCTCGCGGGCTACGCCTCCGCCGCCTACAGCACGGCGGGCAAGGTCGGCACCTTCGGCGGCATGAACATCCCCACGGTGACGATCTTCATGGACGGCTTCAAGCAGGGCGTCGAGTACTACAACGAGGAGAACGGCGCCGACGTCGAGGTCGTCGGCTGGGACGGCAGCGACGGCACCTTCACGGGCGCCTTCTCCGCGGACCAGACCGCGATCAACGCCGCACAGAGCATCGTCGACCAGGGCGTCGACGTGCTGCTCCCCGTCGGCGGTCCGATCTACCAGAGCGCCGCATCCGTGATCCGCGACTCCGGAGAGGACATCGCGCTGATCGGCGTCGACGCCGACGTGTACGAGTCCGACCCCTCCGTCGCCGACCTGCTCCTCACCTCCATCCGCAAGGGCATGGACGTCTCCGTGCAGGAGGTCGTTGAGGCCGCGGGCGCCGGTGACTTCGACGCGACGCAGTACATCGGCACCCTGGAGAACGAGGGCGTCAGCATCGCCGACTTCCACGACTTCGCCGACAAGGTCCCCTCCGGCCTGTCCGACGAGCTCGACACCATCCAGGCGGGCATCATCGACGGCTCCATCCCCGTCACGTCCTACCTGTCGGAGTAATCCGACGGATCCGGGCGGGGAGGTCGCACACGACCTCCCCGCCCCTTCTTTCGTCCTGGGAAAAGCCTGAATAGGATCGCTCTATGAAGCTCGAGCTCCGCGGTATCACCAAGCGGTTCGGCACGTTCACCGCGAACGACCACATCGATCTCACCGTTCGGCCGGGTGAGATCCACTGCCTCCTCGGGGAGAACGGTGCGGGCAAGTCGACGCTCATGAACGTGCTCTACGGGCTGTACCGTGCGGAAGAGGGCGAGATCCTCCTCGACGACGTCCCGCAGAGTTTCTCAGGTCCGGGAGACGCCATGCGCGCCGGGATCGGAATGGTCCACCAGCACTTCATGCTCATCCCCGTCTTCACCGTCGCGGAGAACGTCATGCTCGGCCACGAG
>JAATFJ010000112.1 GCA_015655255.1 Actinomycetales bacterium
CGGCGGCGAGGAGTTCCTCGCCGAGTTCTGCACCGGGGCGGCTCGCCCGCCCGATCACGCCGATGGTGGTTCTTCTCATGCTGCTCTCCTGACGTTTTTCGAGATGCGATGTGCGCGACGACGGATCTCGTCGTCGTCGAATGCGGCGACCGCGAAGGGGTCGCGGACGCGGAGGGAGAGCGACGCGGTGGCGGCCGCGGTGCATGCGGCCGCCACGGGGTCGCCGCTGCGGAGGTGTTCGGCGAGGAAGACGCCTCCGAACACATCGCCCGCCCCCGTCGGGTCGACGACGAACGTCTCGGGGTAGACGGGGATGTGCCAGATCCCGGAGCCGTCGGCGACGAGCGCCCCCTCCTCGCCGCATTTGAGGACGAGGAGTCCTGCCCCCCAGGACCGGAAGACGGCGATGATCTCCTGGGGGGGCATCCCAGGGAGGAACTCGTCCGTGTCGGACGTGCTCGGCAGAAAGGCATCGAGCGTTCCGAGCTGGCCCCTGAGCGCTTCGGCCCCCTTCGTGCGGAGCTCGGAACGTGCCGGGCAGTCGGACTGGATGTACGCGGCGCCGCTCTCGCGCAGGTGCGTGCTCAGCTCCGCGAAGCGCGAGAGCGGGAGGAGCCCGAGATGCCACGCGGTGCCGTCGAGGGACGGGGGGAGATCGGCCGGCGCAGGGAGGGAAGCGAGGATCTCCTCCGGATCCTGCGTGGTGTCGACGAAAGATTCTCTCGACGGTGCGGGCAGCGCGGACACGGCTGCGGGATCGGCGGGCTGCCGACGTGTGCCGTCGGCGAGGTAGGAGTAGGTGACGCGTACGCCGCGGTGCGCGCGGTTGCGGCGGATCCCCGCCACGCCGATGCCGAGCGCGTGCACCCGTTCCAGGGCGGTAGCGGGGAAGTCGCGACCCAGTACCGCATGCGCCGATCCCGTCGCCCCCACCGCCAGTGCACCGAGCGCGGCCCACAGCGCGTTGCCGCCAACACGGTCCGTCTCGACGCGACCGTCGGCGTGGATCATGGAGTCGAGGCTGAAGCCACCGACGAAGTGGATGGGTGCGGAGGGGGCGCTGCGGTCGTTCATGCCGCAAATGTATATTGTTTGTCTAATGTTGAACATTGGGCAAGCGTTACATTCGTGTAAATTCGTCTGTGTTCGAGAGAGGAGTCACCGTGGTAGCCCTCGAAGTGACGCCGATCCGAGACCGTCGTCCGCTCGCCGTGCAGGTCTATGACCGGCTTCTCGATGCCCTCATCACCTCCGAGAACGAGGGGCTCGAGGTGCCCACCGAGCTGGAGCTCGTCGCCAAACTCGGAGTGAGCAGGACGACCGTGCGCGGCGCGCTCGCGCTCCTCGAGGAGGATGGCGTTCTCGTACGCGGGCCGGGGAGGCGACGCTTCGTCGCCACGGCCACGGCGGCATCCTCGGCCAACAACCCCCCGCTCGAACATATGCTCACGAGTTCCGCGGCGATCACGGTGCGCGGGGTGACCCGCAGCGTGCAGACGGCGACGCGCTGGAGCGCGGGACTTCTCGGCATCGCACCGGGCTCGCGCATCCTCATGTGGGAGAGCGTTCTGCTCGCCGGAGGGAAAGTCGTCGCCAGCGCTCTGGAGGCCACGACGCCGGACTGGGGGGGAAGCGTGGAAGAGCGCGACGACGCGACACTGCTGTCCGCCCTCGGCCCGGCGTTCCGTGCGCGAGCGACGCCGACCCATTGCCGGGTGTCCGCGCACACCGCGTCCACCCGTGGAGAGTTCGACGGAGGAATCCGCTCCGACGGCACTTCCATCGTCATCACACAGGTCCACGCGATCCAGGGGCGACCGGCCTATCTCGCCAAGAACGTCGTCCGTCTCCGGGACGTCTCGGTACTCCTGGAGGGCGCCGGCCTCACGCCGGACGAAGACTGATCATCTTCCTCGGTTCCTCCCATCGACGGCGCTGCGCACGCGGGGTTACCCTGGCGGTAGGCGGGTGCTCTCCCGCCGCAGGAACCGGGAAGTGGGACGTGTCATGGACGCAATGATGATGGACGCGATGTCGAACGAGATGATGTCGATGCCGGATATGGAGGCGATGGACATGGAGGTCATGCAGGCCTGTATGGATGCGTGCTCTGCGGCGGAGCAGGCCAGCACGGTGTGCGCGATGCAGCTGATGGACTGCGCCCCCGAGTGCATGAACTGCGCCGATATGTGCGGCACGATGATGCGATCGATGCTGCGCATGCAGGGGATGACCCCGGCCGTGATGATGGCGATGCTCGACGCCTGCATCGCGATGTGCCAGCTCTGCATGGACGCGTGCATGGAGCACGCCGAGCACAGCGAGGTCTGCCGGATGTGCGCGCAGTCCTGCCAGGCGTGCATGGACGCGTGCATGTCCATGAAGGCCATGATGGTGGCCGCCGCCTGAACCCCGCTCATCGCCGGAGGGGGCTGCCCCCTCCGGCCCGTTCGATCCGGATCAGTACTTCTTGCCGGGGTTGAGGATGCCGCGCGGGTCGAGTGCGCCCTTGATGAGGCGCTGCGCCGAGAGCACATCGGCGGAGAGTTCGGCGGAGACCGCCTCCTTCTTCAGGATGCCCACCCCGTGCTCGCCCGTGATCGTGCCCCCCAGTTCCGCCGCGGTCCGCATGATGAGCTCGAAGGCGCGGACTGCGCGCTCATGGCTCCCCTCGGTGTCGTCGAAGCCGATGATGGGGTGCAGGTTGCCGTCCCCGACGTGGCCGCCCGTGGCGATGGGAGCGCCCGTCGCCCGCTGCGCCTCCTCGATGCCGTGGAGGAGGTCGATGAGCTTGCTGCGCGTGACGGCGATGTCCTCGGACATGACCATGCCCCACTGCGCGAGAAGCGCGGGATGGAGGAGGCGCCGTGCATCCATGAGGGCGGTGACCTCTTCGGGAGAGTGGGCCGTCGCCGTCTCGATGGCGCCGTTCCGCTCGAAGACCCCGCTGTAGTAGGCGACGTCGGCGGCGGCCCGATCCTGCTCATCCGACTGCACGAGGAGGATCGCCTCGGCGTTATCCGGCAGCGGCACGGAGGGGTCGAAGCGCCGGATCGCTCGGACGATCTCCCCGTCCATGAGCTCCAGCGCACTCGGGCTGTAGGGGGAGGCCATGATCTCCTGGCTCGCGCGCAGCGCATCCTCCATCGTCGCGAAGGCGCCGCTTGCGCCGTGCACCTCGCCCGGAGCGGGGAGCAGCGCCATCGTCGCCTCCGTGACGACGCCGAGCGTCCCCTCGCTGCCCACGAAGAGGTCGGCGAGGTCGAGACCTGCGACGCCCTTGACCGTGTCATGGCCCACCTGGATGAGCGTGCCGTCGGCGAGGACGACGTCGAGGGAGCGGACGAACTGCTTCGTCGTGCCGTACTTCACACAGCACATGCCGCCGGCGTTCGTTGCGATGTTTCCTCCGAGGGAGGAGAGGTAGACCGAGCCGGGGTCCGGCGGGTAGAAGAGACCGCGCGCGGCCGCGGCCTCGCGCAGTGCGTTGCCGATGACGCCGGGCTGGACGACGGCGAGCTGGTCCTTCTCGTCGATGGAGAGGATCCGGTCCATACGGGACAGGCTCAGCAGGATGCATCCGTCGATCGCGTTGGCGCCGCCGACGACACCCGTCCGGGAGCCCTGCGGGACGACCGGGGTGCCCGTGGCCATTGCCGCGCGCAGGACGATCTGCACCTCCTCCGTGCTCTCGGCGAAGACGAGGGCGAGCGGCGTTCCCGCGGGGATCGCGTTCCCGCTGTCCGACGCGTGCGTGCGGAGGGTCTCGGGATCGGTGACGATGCGGTCGGACGGGAGAGCGGCGGCGAGGTCGGAGAGGACCGAGGAGGGTGCGTTCATGGCACTCTCACTGTACGCCGATGCGTCTCGGCTGCCGCCTCAGGAGAGCGGGGCGACGTTGAACCGCGCACGGCCCACGGCGAGCACGTGATAGCGCGTGTGGAAGGTGACGGGGCTCCCCGCCGGTGCTCCGAGCGCGGCGCCCGCGGCGTTCCACAGCGTGAGGGCGCGCCCGTCCAGGGTGCGCACGACGAGCTCACCGCTTTCCGCATCGGCCTGCTCGACGATGCCGTCCTCCCACTCCCGCGGGGTCGCGGCGGCGAGACGCGCCTGAATGAGGTGGAGGCGGTGCCCCGGAGCCGACGAGGAGCAGACAGCGCCGTGGTTGCACATGCACGCCGCGGATCCCTGTACCTCGAGGGTGTCAGGTCGTCGCAGC
>JAATFJ010000237.1 GCA_015655255.1 Actinomycetales bacterium
AAGGCGAGCATCGGGATGCGGGAGCGCAAACGCGAAAGGCGCCGCGCCGAGTCCCCGGACTGCGTGAAGACGCACAGGAACTTCGCGTCGACGAACTCGGCCACCTCCAGCGCCGCAAGAGTGATCGCGCCGCCCTGCGTCTTCGGCCGATTGGTGAGCGGGGCGATGCGCTCCAACCCGTGCTCCTCCGTGGACTCGACGATGCGCGCCATGGTCTCCACGACGATGACCGGGTACTCCCCCACACTCGTCTCGCCGGAGAGCATGACCGCGTCCGCGCCGTCGAGGACGGCGTTGGCGACGTCGGAGGTCTCCGCGCGCGTCGGCACGGGGTTGGAGATCATCGACTCGAGCATCTGGGTCGCGACGATGACGGGCTTGGCGTTGCGCCGCGCGAGCTCGACGGCCTGCTTCTGCACGATCGGCACGGCCTCGAGCGGGAGCTCCACGCCCAGGTCGCCTCGGGCGACCATGATGCCATCGAAGGCGTCTACGATCTCCTCGAGCGCATCGACGGCCTGCGGCTTCTCGATCTTCGCGATCACGGGGACCTTCACTCCCTCTTCCGCCATGATCTCGTGCACGCGATTGACGTCGGAGGCGTTCCGCACGAAGGACAGGGCGATGAGGTCGGCACCCGTACGGAGGCCCCAGCGCAAATCTGCCTCGTCCTTCTCGCTCAACGCGGGGACGTTTACGGCAACTCCGGGCAAGTTGATCCCCTTGTTGTTCGACACCGCACCCGCGACGACGACGCGCGTGGTCACGACGGTTCCGTCGGTGTCAACAACCTCGACGCGGACCTTGCCATCGTCGATGAGAAGGTAATCACCTGCCTTGACGTCATGCGGGAGGCCCTTGAAGGTCGTCCCGCAGATCTCACGCGTTCCCACGATATCTTCTGTGGTGATCTTGAAGATGTCGCCCACGGCGAGCTCGTAGGGCCCACCCTCGAACTTGCCCAGGCGGATCTTCGGTCCCTGCAGGTCGACGAGGATCGCGACGGCGCGTCCGGAGTCCTCCGCGGCACGACGCACGTTCGCATAGTTGTTGTCATGGACCGAGTAGTCGCCGTGGCTGAGGTTCAGCCGCGCGACATCCAAGCCCGCGTCGACGAGCGCGCGCACCGTTTCATAGGTCGAAGTGGCAGGGCCCAGGGTGGCGACGATTTTCGCGCGTCTCAACGGATCTCCAGAGTAACGAGGGAAGGAACAGGGACTGGTGACGATACCCGCGCCAGCCTACGCGGGCTGCAGGCCGATTGCGACATCGGTGGGGTGAACGGGAGCAGGCAGGACCGTGTCCCCCATGAGGAAACGGTCGACGCTCGCGGCCGCGGCCCGGCCCTCGGCGATGGCCCAGACGATGAGCGACTGACCGCGACCCGCATCACCCGCGACGAACACGCCCGGCACGGTGGACTCGTAAGAGTCGTTGCGCCGGAAGGCACCACGTTCGGTCACCTGCGGGCGCGAGTCGGCAGTGAAGCTGTCCTGCTCCGGACCTGTGAAGCCCATGGCGATGAGTACGAGATCGGCGGGGATCTCCCTTTCGGTGCCGCTCTTGGGGACGCGGCGGCCGTTGACGAACTCCGTCTCGGCCACGCGCACCGCGCGCACCTCGCCCGCCTCGTTGCCGAGGAACTCCACCGTCGAAGCGAGGAAGGAACGCTCGCCGCCCTCCTCGTGCGAGGACTGGACTTCGAAGACGGTCGGCATCATGGGCCACGGCTGGTTGTCGGGACGCTCGATCGACGGCTGCCGTCCGATCGCGAGGTTGGTCACGCTCAGCGCGCCCTGGCGGTGCGCGGTGCCGATGCAATCGGCACCCGTGTCTCCTCCACCGATGACGACGACGTGCTTGCCCTCCGCGTCGATCTGGTGCGGCACCGCATCGCCCGCGGCGACGTGGTTCGCCTCTACGAGGTAATCCATCGCGAAGTGCACGCCGTCGAGGTCGCGTCCGGGAAGGGGCAGCTCGCGCGGGACGGTCGAACCCGTGGCGATGACAACCGCGTCGTAGCGGGCGCGGAGGTCAGTCCAGGTGATGTCCTTGCCGATCTCCACACCGGCACGGAAGCGCGTGCCCTCATCCTGCATCTGGCGCAGGCGGGTCTCCAGGTGGCTCTTCTCCATCTTGAAGTCGGGGATACCGTAGCGG
>JAATFJ010000352.1 GCA_015655255.1 Actinomycetales bacterium
CGGGCTCATCGGGGCGGTGCCAGCCGTCCAGGTCCGTCCACTCCACACCGCGCGACGCCAGCAGTGCAGGGATCGCCTCCTCGGACGGATCCTCCGGCGCCCACCAGGAGCCCTGGTCGTTGACGAGGTGCTGGATGGTCTGCATAGCGTCGGACTTCGTGTGTCCGATGAGCCCCACGGGTCCGCGCTTGATCCAGCCCGTCGCGTAGACGCCGGGGAGGATCTCGTTCGACTCGGGGTGCAGAACCTGCACCTCGTGATTGGGGATGACGCCGTGCTGCGCATCGAAGGGCACATCGGCGAGCGGGGAGCCGAAGTAGCCGACGGCCCGGTAGAGCTGTCCGATGGGAATCTCCCGCAGCTCGCCCGTGCCCACGACACCGCCCTCGTCGTCGGCGCGCATACGCTCGTAGACGATCGCCGCCACCCGTCCGTTCTCGTCCTTTTTCACCTCGATGGGCTTCGCCCAGAAGTGCAGGTGCAACCGGCGCGAGGCCTCACCGCCCGCGTTGTTGAGTCCGGGGCGCGTGCGCCACTGCTGCAGGACGCGGTCGATGACCTTGACCTGCTTGTTCGTCGCGATGGCCGCGAGGGAGGCTTCGTCGTAGTCGAAGTCCTCGTCGTAGACGACCATGTCGACGTCGCGCAGCTCGCCGAGTTCGCGCAGCTCCAGGGGCGTGAACTTCACCTGCGCGGGGCCGCGGCGTCCGAAGACGTGCACATCGGTGACCGCGGAGCCCTCGAGGATCTCGTAGACGTTCTGCGGCACCTCCGTGGGCAGCAGATCGACGGCGTGCTTGGCGAGGATGCGGGAGATGTCGAGCGCGACGTTGCCGTTGCCGATGACGGCGACGGAGGGGGCGTCGAGCGTCCACGTGCGCGGCACATCGGGGTGCCCGTCGAACCAGCTCACGAAGTCGGCGGCGCCGAAGGAGCCCTCCGCATCGATGCCGGGGACGTTCAGGGGCGAGTCACGGATCGCGCCCGTCGCGAAGATCACGGCGTTGTAGTGCTTCTTGAGGTCATCGAGGGTGATGTCCTCGCCGAAGCGTACGTTGCCGAAGATGCGGATATCGCCGCGGTCGAGGACGTCGCGCAGCGCCAAGATGACGCCTTTGATGCGCGGGTGGTCCGGCGCGACGCCGTAGCGCACGAGGCCGTAGGGCGCGGGGAGTTGTTCGAAGAGGTCGATGGAGACGTCGAAGCTGCGTTCCTCTTTGAGGAGGATGTCCGCGGCGTAGATTCCTGCCGGTCCTGCACCGACGATGGCCAGCCTGAGCTTGGTCATAAAGAGGGTCCTTCTTTCAGCTGCTGCGATGAGCGAGCGTTTCAGCGAAACGAGTGAGCGCTTCGCGCACCGTTCCCCGCGGCAGCGGCTTCAGTGCGGCGATCGCATCGCGCGTCCACGAAGCCGCCAGATCCATGGTCTGATCCGTGGCGGCGTGGTCGCGCAGTGCGGCGAGCGGCTCGTCGAGAATCGCCGGATCCTCACCCTTCGCGATGCGCGCGACTCCGTCGTCGATGCGCGCGGCGAGGGCGATGTCCTCCGGCTTTTCGCTGGATTTGAGAAGCAGGTACGGCATCGTCGGGACGCCGGCGCGGAGGTCCGTTCCGGGGACCTTTCCGGTGTCCTCCGGCTTGGCCGAGAGGTCGATGACGTCGTCGAGGAGCTGGAAGGCGACGCCGACTTTCTCGCCGTAGTCGCGCAGAGGCTCTTCGAGTTCGGCGGGGGCGTTCGAGAAGATGATGCCCGCGCGCGTCGCCGCGGCGATGAGGGAGCCCGTCTTGTCGGCGAGGACCTGGATGTAGAAGGCGATGGGGTCGTCCTCGGGCTGCGCCCCCACGGTCTCGTGGAACTGGCCCATGACGAGGCGCTCGAAGGTCGCCGCCTGCAGGCGGATGGCGCGCTCGCCCTGGTTCGACATGATCTGGCTCGCGCGCGCGAAGAGCAGATCGCCCGTGAGGATCGCGACGTTGTTGCCCCACACGTTGTGGGCGGCGGGGACACCGCGGCGACGATCGGCTCCGTCCATGACGTCATCGTGGTAGAGCGAGCCGAGGTGGGTGATCTCCAGCGCCTTGGCGACGTCGATGACGGCGGGGATGTTCCCCACACCGAGCTGCGCGACGAGCAGCATGAGCACGGGGCGGATGCGCTTGCCGCCCGCCTCGTAGAGATAACGGCTCGTCGCATCGGCGATCGTGTCCGCGACGCGCAGGTCGTCGGCGAGGCCGGACTCGACGAGTTCCAGTCCTTCTTCGATCTGCTTCGCGATGCGCCGCGCGGCGGGGCCGACGAAAACGCGATCGCTGAAGCCGAGTCGGCTCGCAAGGCGCGAACCCGGGGCGGCAGGGCTCGAAGTCACGAGTTCCACCCTACCGGGCGGAGGCGGGGCGTGGTCGCCGGATTGACGAGCGCTGCGCCCGCGCAGACGCCGCGGCCGGGGTCAGCGGAGGGGCTTGGTCGCGCGGTGCAGGGCGACGATCCCCAGGGTGAGGTTGCGGTAGGCGACGTTCGTCCAGCCCGCCTCGCGGATCCATGCGGACAGCGTGCGCTGATCCGGCCAGTCCCTGATCGATTCGCCCAG
>JAATFJ010000119.1 GCA_015655255.1 Actinomycetales bacterium
GGACAGGGCAAGAATGCGCTCTGGACCGATTTCATCAACTGGCTCAGCTACATGCGCCGCGTGAACGTCGCACGCGGCATGCAGATGATCCGCCAAGCCGATCCCGACCGGGGCATCATGATGATGGCGCCCGATACCTATGCGGACGCCGTCATGCAGGGCGCGATCGCCTACGGCGGCGATTTCCATAACACCGGATACATGGGCGGATGGTGGTGCGACAAGCTCCCGGCACTGATGCGCGGACGCGCGATCGGTTCTCGAAGGGGCGGAGCCGCGGCGGAGCTCACTCCGCGGTCTTCGTCCCTTCGGTCACACTCCGGACGTCTCCCCCACCAGTCTCACGAGTCGTCCGCGACAACGCCGGGCCGGTCCCGCTCCGAGGACGAGCCGATCGTCCGAACGTGCGCTCAGGACTCCCCGATAGCCTTTTCGAGTCGTTCGAGCTTCGCATCGATCTCGCCCTCGTAACCGGGCCGGATGTCCGCCTTGAGCACAAGCGAGACGCGAGATCCGAACGGGAGGACCGCGTCGACCGCGGCCTTCACGACACCCATCACGGTGTCCCAATCCGGCCCTTCGATCTCCGTGAACATGCTGGTCGTCCGATGGGCGAGGCCGGATTCCCGGACGACTTTGACGGCCGCGGCGACGGCATCGTGCACCGAACCGTCGGCGTTGCCGGTGCCGCCGGCACCGACAGAGAAAGCCACGAGCATGAGGACTCCTTCTTCGTGTTGTTGTGTCTATTCCGTCGGAGCGCGCCCGCGCGTGCCTCGACTCATCCGATCGCTTTCCGTGCGGGAAGGGGAACGCGGAGCAGGGCGCGCACCGCGACGACGAAGAGCACAAGAAGGACGAGATTGCGCAGCGTGATGAGAAGCACGGGCAGCAGCTCGACGTTCAGTAGGCCGTCGTAGGTGAGCGGGTAGATGAGGCAGGTGAGCCCGCTGAGGACGAGGACGAGGATTGCGGGCGCGGTCGCACGCGTCCGATCCAGCACGATCCAGAGGACCACGGGCGCGATGAGCCAGGTCTGGAACTGCGGGGACCAGACCTTGTTCGTCGCGATGAGCCCCGCAACGAGCGCGAGGGCAAGCGGGGGGAAGAGACGCGCAAACGCCGCGCCGCGCACCGCCTTGATCGCGCCGAGCACCACGACGGCGAGGACGACGAGCGCCATGAGGGGGGTGAGGGCGGCGGAGACGAGATCCACCGCGGGAGCGGAGATCTGGAAGGTGAGCATCTCATGGCTGTAGCTGACGGCGGCGACGCCAGCGCGGGCGAGCCAGAGGAACGGCGTCGCCGCGACCGCCTCGATCTGCAGCCCCCGGCCAGTCTGCTCGGTGAGGAAGCCGAAGATGTTGCTACCCGCACCGAGGAGTGCCAGCACGAGGACGACCGCACCCGTTGTCAGAACGGCGGCACCGAGGACGCGCATCCGCTGCCGCAACGCTACGATCGCCGCGAGCACGAGCGCTCCCGGCCAGATCTTGATCCACGCGCCGATGGTGAGGATCGCTGCACTCACGGCGGGGCGCTTCACCAGCCAGACGCCGCCCATGATGGCAAGCGGGACCGTGATGGCATCGATGCGGTAGATCCCGATGGGACCGAGCAGGAACAGCGCGGCGGTCCAGAACCAGGCCGCCTGCCGACGCCGTGGCCCGGAGGCCCGCCCGCCGAGCAGCACACGCAGGGCGATGAGATCGATGACGGTGACGAGCACCGCCCACGCGATGATGTAGGCCGACACGGAGCCGAACAGGGGTGTAAGCGGCCATGACATGACCTGAGCGATGAGCATCGGCACGAGAGCAACGTGGGGGTACACCCACGGTTCCGTGATCCCGACGATGGCTCCGCCCGACAGCGCAGATGCCGACCACGGCTGGTAGACGAGGTAGACGTCGCCCATCGGTGCGGTGGGATAGACCCAGCCGAGCCACGCGACGAGGACGTGCACGAGCAGGAAGACAACCCAGAGGGCGAGGCCCCGCGCCCTCACGAGAGGAGACCCTCGACAGCGAAGGGCAGTGCCTCGGCGACGTCGAGGGCGACGATCGGCCGCCCGCGTCCCCCCTCCGCCGCATGTGCCGCGATCCGCGCCGCCTCGCCGTGCACCCAGGCCCCGGCCGCAGCGATCTCGGCGATGGGCGCTCCGGGGTTTGCCGCGAGCAGTGCGCCGAGCAC
>JAATFJ010000059.1 GCA_015655255.1 Actinomycetales bacterium
ATTGCGGATGGCGTAGTTCGCCAGGCGCAGATCGAGGGCGGGGCCCTCGAACCGGGTCGCGACGAGCGTGCTGTCTTTACTCGCATCCGCTTTGGTGGTCACCGCGGAGATCTGCGTCACGATGTTCTTCAGCTGCGGGACGGTGACGGCCGGCTGCTGCACGTCGGCCACGGGAGCCGTCGCCGTTGGCGATGCAACGGGAGCCGGTGTCGTGGCGTGGCTACCGCCGAGGAACTCCGGCCACAGATCGGGCGAGCAGCCGCTCAGCGCGATGAGTCCGACGAGGAAGATCGGCAGGACGGCGATCATTCTGCGCGACGCGGAGCGACGGCCGGACGTCACTGCCTTGGGCTTCGGCTGACGGTAGCTGCCCTGCTTCGGAACCTTCGGCATCTTCGGCGTCTTGCGCTGCGGCCCGCGCGAGCGGCGCAGGTGGCGCGCAGCCCAGAGGTAGAGCCCGGCTCCGATGATGAGCAGGAGGATGCCTCCCACGATGAGCGGACCGGACCACGGCGTGCGGTTGTCGAGCGGCCACCGCACCGCGACGTTCGACGGCGCGGGTTTCGTGCCGTCGGAAACGATGATGACCGTGATGTCGTCGGGGACGTTCACGGTGAAGCTCAGCGACTTGGCCCGGGAATACTGATCGAGCCAGAGATCGGAGTCGAGCGGGTTCGGCACCGTCTTGGCCTTGCCTTCGACCAGCTTCGTCGTGAGCTCGTGCTTCGACGCGCTGTAGCCGATGCGGTTGTATGTCGTGCTTCCGACCCAGGCCAGCACGTCTTCCGAGCGCCCGTAAGCCGCGAAGACGTTGGCCGCACCGCTGATGTCGATCTTCTGTCGTCCCGGCAGCGATTGCAGCGTCTTGCTGTCGATGAGGGTGACCGTCGCAGTCGAATCGAGGGTCGCGGTGGCCGTCACGCTGTCGGGTTCGGCGAGCACGGTGCGCTGAGCGATGCCGTACGCGATCATTCCTAAGGCGATGACAAAGCTCACAATGGCTGCGATAAATCGCACGTTGGTCACTCCTTTCGTGTTGCGCAGGCGCGATAGGTGATCGGCAAACCACGACCCGCACTAGGGAGCGAGATCGGGGTGTCCCAGGCACGAGACCCGGGGTCGGCAACAGACAAAGACATCCCAGACTAGCCTAGCCAGCCTGGGAGCCCACCGGGCGAGGTACGGTTCCGCCCCTTCGCCCGTCACATCCGAACGAGCGCGGACCATCCTCTCGCGGCTAAACTAGGATGGTTCCGACGAAGCGAACCCCCAATACGCGCGGCACCCTGATCTTCCACGAAGCCCTACTTATGAGGAGAGACCCGTGGCAACAGATGACGAGACTTTCACCACCGCGATGCGCGGATACAACCGTGACGAGGTCGACAGCGCGATCCAAGACCTGCGCCGCGAGCTGATCAAAGCCAACCAGGACAAGACGGATGCCGTCAAAGAGGTCAAGCGCCTCACCGCGACGGTCGAGGATCTCGAGGCCGAGATCGAGGAGACCGGGAGCCCCACCTACAGCGGCCTCGGGACCAAACTCGAGAACACCCTCCGCGTCGCAGAAGAGCAGTCGACCCGCCTGATCAGTCAAGCCGACATCGACGCCGAGAGGCTGCGGAGCAGCGTGCAGACGGAGGTGAACAGCCTGCGCGTCGAATCCATGGAACAGGCCGAGCGCGTTCTCGCCGACGCGCACGCGAAGGCGAACGCGGCGGTCGACGCGGCTCATGCCGAGGCGACAGAGCTGGTCGATGCGGCACGCGCCGAAGCAGAGACAATCACCCAGGACGCGTTGCGGGACGCGGCGGCGATCCGCGGCGCTGTCGCGACGGAGGCCGCGGAGGCTCGCTCGACGGCCAAGCGCGAGGCAGCCGCGGTTCGCGCAGAGGCGGAGCGCGAGGCGGCGGAGCTCAAGGTCGTCGCGAGCCGAGAGGTGAGCGAAGCGCGCGAAGCCGCTGCCGCGCTCGCCCGCGAGACCGAACTCGGACGTTCGGAGTTCACAAGCGAGAACGAGAAGCAGTGGGGCGATCTCGCCCGCGACATCGAACAGCAGCGAACAGACCTGGCTCGCGACATCGAGGAGAGCCGGACGCAGCTGCAGCAGAGCTCGGAGAGCCAACGCGCGGAGCTCAAGCGCGAG
>JAATFJ010000099.1 GCA_015655255.1 Actinomycetales bacterium
CGTAGAAGTTGGAGATACCGACGTGGAGCGCCTTGCCGGAGCGTACAGCCGTCACGAGCGCGTCGACGGTCTCGTCCAGCGGGGTGGCAGGGTCGGGATGGTGGAAGTAGAACACATCGACGTAGTCCGTCCCGAGGTCGCGGAGGGAGTGGTCGAGGCTCTGCAGCAGGCTCTTCCGCGAGCCGCCCTTGAGGTAGGGGCTCACCCCGATGGGGTTGCCCGCCTTCGAGGTGAGTACGAGTTCCTCCCGCCAGGCGTGCAGGTCCTCACGCAGGAGCCGTCCGAAGCTCTTCTCCGCCGCGCGGTGCGGCGGACCGTAGCGGTTCGCGTTGTCGAAGTGCACGACCCCCGCGTCGAAGGCCGCAAGCAGGATCTCCCGCTGGGTCTCGTAGGGGGTCCTGTCGCCGAACTTCTGCCACAGGCCGAAGGCGAATTCGGGGACGGTCAGTCCCGTGCTCCCCGCCCTGCGCCACCCCAGGGTCTCGTAGCGGTCTTCTGCGGGCTGATAGGTCATGGCTGTTATGCCTTTCGGTGAGGTGATCGGTGAACGTGTCGATCAGTCGGCGCGGTGCGAGCGCCGCAGGCCTGCGGCGGTGAGCTCATCCGGTATACGCCCGTTGTCACGCTCCAGGAAGGTGGTTCCGGGGGGCACGATGCGATCGATCTCATCGAGGATGTCAGCGTCCAGAACAATCGAGGCCGCGTCGAGATACGCGTCCAGATGCTCCCGCGTCCGTGGGCCGGAGACGACCGTGGACACCGCGGGATGCGTGAGCGCAAATCCGATCGACAGTTGTGGCAGGGTGAGACCAGAGCGCTCGGCAAGGAGCGCAAGGCGCTCGGTTGCGGCGAGTTTCGCGGCGTTCGCGGGGTCCGTGACGTCGAAGCGGCCGGCCCAAACGCGTGCGGCGCGAGAAGATTCCGGTTGCGCTGCCCCCTCTCGGTATGCCCCGCTCAACCATCCCGCCGCGAGGGGACCGAAGGTGAGGATGCCGAGCCCGTACTTCTGCGCGACGGGGAGAGTCGTTCGTTCCACGAGCCGGATGAGCGGGGAGTAGGGCACCTGCTCGGTGAGCGCCGGAACGAAGTGGTGCTCACGGGCGAGGAACTGGGCCTCCACGACCTCATCGGCCCCGAAAACGCTCGTCCCGTAATAGCGGATCTTGCCCTGGTGGACGAGATCGTCGAGCGCAGCGATTGTCTCAATGAGCGGAGTGTGCGGGTCCGGCCGGTGCGCCTGATAGAGGTCGATGTGGTCGGTGCCGAGGCGGCGGAGACTGTCCTCCACGGCACGCTGAATCCAGCGACGGGAGTTCCCCGCGTGCAGGGGGTTCTCGCCGATCTGCCCGTGGAACTTCGTGGCGATGATGAGGTCATCACGGTGTCCTCGTATGGCCTCGCCAACGATCTCTTCGCTTCGCCCCTGGTTGTAGACATCGGCTGTGTCGATCACGGTGATGCCGGCATCGATCGCCGCCCGCGTGAGCGCGATCGATTCCTCCCGGTCCGTGGGACCTCCGAAGTTCATCGTTCCCAGAGTGATCCTGCTCACGGGCACGCCGCTGCGGCCCAGCCAGTCCTGCCCGATTGCCGGGCGAGTCTCCTCGGTCATGGTGTCTCCTCGCGTTCGCGCATCGTCTTCTCGGGTCCCGTTCAAAAAAGCCCGTTAGCGGGTGGTTCTTCTCCGGCCAGCAGCCACCCGCCGATCGCGGCTGCCTTCCAGGTGCGCGGGTTGTGGTTCGCCACCGTGCGCGCGTTGCGCCAATGGCGATCCAGGCCATGCTGGCGTCCCGTGAGCGTGCCACCACCGAGGTCGAAGAGTGCTTCACTCGCGGCGAGCGCCTGCTCCCCTGTGCCGATGTACGCTTCCGCGACGGCGATGACGGCGTCCACCGCCGTGTTCTCTCCCGGAGAGACCCAATGCCGATCGAGGGCCTCCGCGGCGGCGACCACCTGTGCCCGGGCGGTGAATGCAGCCGTCGCGATCCTCCCGGTCACGAGGCGGACGTAAGGGTCATCCGCACTGCGCGAGGCCGTGGAGTGCTTGATCGGGCGGGCCACCTCCTGCACGATCCGTACGGCATCGTCCCGCACCGCCGCCGCGATTCCCGCGGACGTCGCCGCGAGGATGAGGTGGGCAAGGGAGATATGAGGGTGGCATTTGGGTGCATCCGGCTCGCTGAGTTCGTCCCGCGCGACGCGCACTCCCTGCAGCAAGGTGCTGCCACTCGCGGTAAGTCGCTGGCCGATGGCGTCGAAGTCGTCGAGCCGAACGACCCCCTCACGGTCGGTGGGAACACTGAAGTTCACAATCCGGCCTTGGTCGTCCAGCGCCGTTCCGGAGAACCACTGCGCATGCAGGCCCCCCGTGCTGTAATGCTTCGCCCCCTCGATGCGCAGCCCCTGCGCATCCTCGATAAGACGGGTACGCACCTCCCCGGGCTTCCCGCCGGTCTCGTTCGCCGTGCCGGAGAAGAGATCTCCGGCACGGATGCGTTCCCGGGTGCGTTCTCGCACCTCGGGGCTCACGTCACCGGTTGCCAGCGACTCCGCGGCGAGGAAGCCGGGACGCAACGCCTGGGCGACATTCGAATCCGCGGCCGCGATGTCGATGATGAGTTCTGCGAGTTGCCGCACGGTCGCACCAGCCCCTCCATCGGCGAGCGGAAGCCGAACACGAAGGACCCCCGCATCGGCGAGCGCACGGATTTCTGCGAAAGGGTGCTCTCTTTCCGCATCTCGCCGTGCCGACTGGGCGCGGAGTTCGTCGAGGATCGGGGCGACCGCGGCACGGATCTCGGAAACGGTCACGGAAGTGGATTCGGTGGTGCTCATAATCCATCCGCCGCCGTCAGTTCAGCCTCGACGCGGGTGCCGTAGAGGGAGGGAGGATTCGCCCCACGGAGCACGGCGAAGGCGCGGTCGAGATCGGCGAGAAGGTCTTCTGGCTCCTCGATTCCCACGGAGAGGCGGATGAGACCGGGATGGATGCCCGCGGAGTCGCGCTCAGCCTGGCTGAGCTTGGAGTGCGTCGTCGTAGGAGGATGCAGGATCATCGATCGGACATCACCGATATGCGTCATCCGTGTGAAGACCTCGACCGCATCGATGAGGGTGCGCGCTGCTTCCTGTCCCCCCGCGAGAGTGAAGGCGAACACAGATCCCGGGCCCTTCGGGTAGTACTTCTCGGCGAGTGCGTGATAGGCATTCTTCGCTAACCCCGCGTAATCGACGCTCACGACCTCCGGCTGCCTCGCGAGCCACGTGGCGAGCGCCAGAGCGTTGCTCGTGTGCCGCTGCATGCGCAGCGACAGCGTCTCGATGCCCTGTTGGAGGAGGAAGGCGTTGAAGGGCGAAAGACTCGTACCCAATCGGCCGGCAACGACGGCGCGAGTGAAGGCGAAGTTCGCATTCCCGCCGAATTTCTCGATCCACGTCACGGTATCGCCGTCACCGCCGTGCACGGGCTGGTGCAGGTGCGGGTACCGATCGGGGTGCGCCGCCCAATCAAATCGTCCGGCGTCGACGACAACACCGCCGATGGAGTTCCCGTGCCCCGCGAGGAACTTGCTCGTGGAATGGAAAACGATATCGGCACCGTAGTCGATCGGTCGGAGAAGATACGGGGTGGCGATCGTCGCATCGATGGCGAAGGGCACAGTGCTCTCATGGGCGACATCGGCGATCGTCTCGATGTCGATGAGGTCGTTCTTGGGGTTGGGGATCGCTTCCCCAAAGAACAAACGGGTGTTATCCCGTACACGCCTACGCCAGTCATCGGGATCGTTGGGATGCTCGACGAACTCCACTTCGATCCCGAAACGCGCGAAGTTGCCGCGGAAGAGTGCACGAGTTCCCTCGTAGATGCTGGGGGCAGAGAGGAAATGATCTCCCGCTTTCAAAACACCGAGAAGAGCAACGCTGGCGGCGGCCTGTCCGCTGCCCGTGAGTGTCGCGCCGACTCCGTGGTCGAGGTCGGCAAGCGCCTTCTCCACCGCGGCGTTGGTGGGATTGTTGGTGCGCGAGTAGACGTATCCGGCGTCTTCCCCCGCGAAACGTGCCTTCGCGTGATCGAAGTCGTCGAAGATAAAGCCCGCACTGAGATAGATGGGGGTGATGCGCGCACCGTACCCACCTTCGCCGAGGTACCCGGAGTGCACCTGCGTGGTAGTGAAGCCAAACTCGTGCGGTGCTGCGGCGGCGGAATTGCTCACGGAATTCTCGTTTCCCTCGATCGTATTCGTCGTCATGCGGAGAGCTCCTGCGCCTCTGCGGCACGGAGAATGCGGCGCAGGGGACTATGTTCCCGGGGCGGGAGAAGGTCGGCCTCGGCGGCGGCATCGAAGAAAGCGGCCGCTGTTGCCGCCGGCTCGTCATCCTCGATCCGCAGAATGATGCCGCGCGCACCCGCGGCGGCAAGGACACCGACCGTCTCCTCCGCGGTGCCGGACAGAACCTCCGCCTCTCCACCCGCCTGAGGTCGCCAGATAAATCGGCGCAGCGCGACGGGGTCATCCCCCGATGGGTCGACGAGCGCGTCCGCGCCTTTCGCGTCCGCGAGCGCGCCACGGTCCACGAGGATCGCCGCTTCGTATTCCGGCGTCAACGGCACATTGAGTGCACCGGCAACCGCATACACCTCACCGCGGTACGCGGCAGGGGCGATACTGCGGACATCGGCGAGCAGCCCGGCATTGCGATCTCCGATGAGAGCATCCTGCGGAAAGCTCGCCCACAGTCGACGGAGGACCTCAACATACTCGTCCGCCGTCACCGCGTCCGCCGTCACGCCGGAGGAAGTCGTCACCGGGTCCACTCCCGTCGAACGCAGATAGACGCCGGCACCGCCGTGAGTGAGTCTGGCCAATGTCTGAATGCGACGGGCGAGGTTGTACGGCGCGTCTCTTCCCGTCTGCGCCTCGACGATCACCGGAATTCCGATCTCTGCCGCGGTGAGATACCCCGCGAGGATCGTCGGGTCCACCGTGGGCGCCTCGCCGCGAGGGAGCAATAAGGCCGTTGCTCCTCCTCGTGCAGCGATACGCGCGACATCGATAACGTCCTGCACGGCGTGCCGAGTCGCCGGACCGTCTGTCGCCTGTACCGCGGGAAGCTCGATAATCACCTGCTGCACTGCGTTACTCATCTCTTCTTCTCCTCACCAGGTCTTCTCGAGCACGGGAGCCGCGGCGCGCAGGGGCGCCTGCACCGGCAGTCCCAGGTGGTCGCGCAATGTGCGACCCGTGTACTCGCGACGGAACAGTCCGCGCCGCTGCAGTTCCGGGATCACCTGTTCGGCGAAGTGATCGAATCCGCTGGGCAGGGCGTCCGGCATGACGTTGAACCCGTCGGCGGCGCCACGACGGAACCATTCCTCGATGTCGTCGGCGATCTGTTCGGGGGTGCCTACGACGATGCGGTGTCCCCCGCCGCCGCCGAGGTGCCGCAGGAGTTCGCGATATGTGGGTTTCTCCCGCTCGATAACGCCGAGCACCAGGCGATAGAAGGTTTGCGAACCCGCCGCTTTCTCTGGAACCGGCAGAAGGTCGCGCGGCACCTTCTCATCGAGGTCGACGCCGCTGACGTCGATGCCGAGCTGACCACTGAGACGCTTGATCGCGTAGGGCTCCGGCACGAGTTCGGCAAGGAGCTGACGCCGTTCCTGCGCCTCGGCCTCGGTGCTGCCGACGACCGTGGACAGCCCCGGCAGGATCGCGACATGCTCCGGGCGACGCCCAAAGGCGATCGCTTGCTCGTCGACGGCGCGACGGAAGGCGAGCGCCTCGTCGATCGTCTGCGCTGCGGTGAAAATGACCTCCGCGTGCTCGCCGGCGAGCTTCGTCCCATCCTTCGAGGCGCCCGCCTGCACGAGGACGGGACGACCCTGCGGGGAGGCAGGGACGGAGGCCGCACCCTCCCGACCCGCCCACGCCGCGATGACGCGGGCCGTCACATCGCTCGCCCGCGAGTACCGCGCGGTGTGGTCTGGTTCCGCGTTCCGCCCGAAGTTCGCCGCGGCGGCGGCTCCCGCGGTCGTCACGACGTTCCACCCCGCACGCCCTCCGGAGAGCGCATCAAGTGAGGCGATGCGCTCGGCGAGTTCGTCCGCATCGTTGTAGCTGGAGGAGAACGTCCCGATGAGCCCCACCCGCTCGGTCTCGGCGGCGATCCGAGCGAGCAGGACGCTCGGCTCGAAGCTGTTGCCGGGTCGATAGGCGAGGTCAGGCTCAATCCCTGGCCCGTCCGCGAGGAAGACGGCATCGAGCGCCGCGCTCTCCGCCTTCTTCGCGATGTCGACATAGTGGCCGAGCTGGTACGCGCTCAGGGGATCGTTCTCCGGCACACGCCAGGATCCACCGAAGACCCCGGCGTTGAGGATGTTGACGTTGATGTGCAGTTCCCGCGGAGTATCGGTCATCGCGTGCTCCTGCCCGTGGGGTACGAAGTCATTCGCTCGTGTCCTTCCAGGTATCGATGAAGTGATTGCGCGACTGCGCGTCGAAGAGGATGCCGTGCACGTACGGAGCTTGGGCGATGACCTGAGAGGGCGTGTAGACGGGGCTGGTAAGTGCAAGGTCCTCAAGGATGAGGTCCTGCGCTTCTGCGGCGTAGGCGTCACGCTCGGTCTCATCGAGCGTGCTCTCCAGATTTCCCAGTACCTCGGTGAGCTCCGCGGCACCTTCGGCATCGTCGGCGAGATTCGCAGAGTTACCGAACTCCGGGCTGAAGGTGATCTTGAGCTGAGAGGGATCATTCCGCGAGCTGTTCGCCGCGTTGATGTTCCAGTCGGTGGCGAAATTCGCCGAGTTCGCGGCGAAGTCTGCTGTGGGAACGACGCTGAGCTGGAGATCGATTCCGATCTTGGCAAGATCCAGCTGGATGGATTCGTAAGCAGGTTTGTTGACGACGAGGTTGTTGTTGCCGTTGAGCTTCACCGTGAGGCGCTGGCCATCCTTGACTCTGATGCCGTCATCACCCGCACCCCATCCGGCCTCATCGAGGAGGCGCGCTGCTTCGTCTGGGTCGTAGCGCAATGCTCCTGCACTATGGTCGACGTAGCCAGGTATCTTGGCGCTGAGCACCGAGGTGGAGACGGAGTAGCTGTCCGTCAACACCGTGTCGGTGATCGTCTGCCGATTCCAACCGAGTTGGATGGCCTTGCGCACCGCGATATCGTTCGTCGGGAACAGCTGCGTATTGAAGTCGAAGCGGATGTCTACGCCCGCAATGGGCCCGGCAAGAATCTCGTAGCCTGCAGCCTTCAGCTGCTCCTCGTCGGTCGTGCCGACGTCGAGGGTTGCATCGATCTCGCCGGACTGCAGCGCCCCCGTGCGCACGCTCGCCTCCGGAATGACGTTGAAAACGATCTTGTCGAGATACGCCTCGCCCTCATGCTTCAACGCCGGTGGCGACCAGTTATAGCCTTCCCGCTTCACCAGCACCGTTCTCGAGTTCGGGACCCACTCTTCGTACACAAACGGCCCCGTCCCGATGACGTTTGCGGGGTCGGTGCGCTCCTCCGCGCTCTTCTCCAGGGTCGCGAGCGCGACGATCGCCGGCTGAGATCCACCGGTGAAGGAGGATCCCTGGAGGAAACTCGCCAGGGGCGCCTCGAATCGCACCGTGGCCGTGAATTCATCATCCACGCGAGTTTCGAGGTATCCGGCGAGGAGACGGGCTCCGTTCGGTTTCAGGCCTAAGGCCTCGTCCCCGTTGTAGTACTGGTCGAAGTTCGCCTTGACGACCTCCGCATCGAAGGGCGTGCCGTCAGAGAACGTCACGTCATCGCGCAGGTGGAAAGTGAACTCCGTGAGATCGTCATTCACATCCCACGACTCCGCAAGCCACGGCGTGATCTC